>CAXTYQ010000083.1:0-14876 GCA_964248505.1 uncultured Acidobacteriaceae bacterium | reverse complement strand
AAAACCCGAAATCATGGCCCAGCTCTCGCTCGCCATCGACGGCATCGCCGAAGCCGCCACCGCCCTAGGAACCCCCATCACCGGAGGCAACGTCAGCCTCTACAACGAAACCCGCGGCGAAGGCATCTACCCCACCCCCGTCATCGGCGTCGTCGGCATCCTCGACGACGTAACCAAAGCCGTCCCCAGCGGATTCCAACGCGCGGGAGATGCAATCCTCTATCTCTGGCCTGATATCGAAGACGACGCCGAGGTCCTCGCCGAAGGGGAATCCGATCGTGAGAAATTCCAGCGATTTGGCTCCAGCGAATTCGCGCGGCTCTTTCCGGTAGCTTGGGGAACACCTCCTATCCAGAAGTTGAAGGATGCCGCGGCACTGCAACTGCTGCTTAGAACAGCTGCGAACAGCTCACTTCTATCTTCCGCACAGGACATCTCAGATGGCGGGCTCGCAGCCGCCTTGGCTAAGGCTTGCCTTCAAATAGGTCTAGGATGTGATATCGATGTCCATGCTTTTGCCGATGAACTCGTCACAACGAAACTCTTCTACGAGTTTGCGAACCATGTCGTGATCACTTGCTCCATCGACAACATTGACCATGTCGAATCCCTTTGCGAGGAGCACGGCTTTATAAGCGAGTACATCGGCAGCACGGGCGGAACTCGATTCGACATAACAGTGGCGAACAAAGAATGCGTTTCTCTTTCCATTGAAAGCCTCCGAGCCGCCTACACCCAAACCCTCCCCTCCCAGCTAGCCGCCGAGGTCGTCACCGCATGAATGATCAAAGGCTCGACCTTGGTCTGCTTGAGCGAGCTCTCGTGCAACTCAAGCGAGCCCTCGCGGAGTATGCCGCGCATCCGGAAACAGAGGCCTACCGCGACTCCGTCGTCATGCGTTTTGTCTTTACCTATGAACTTTGCATGCAGGTCATGACCCGCTACGTGCAACTCGAGCACAAAAAGCCAGTCCCAGAGAGCGAACTGACAGTCCCTCGCATCGTTCGCCGGGCCAATGCCTTGGGTGTACTCAAAGGCGAGTGGGAAGACTTCGCAGCGTTTCGCGATGCACGAAACGCGGTGGCCCACACCTACAACGAAGCCAAGGCGATTCGTGTGGTAGAGCTGGCAAATCGATTCGCCGAAGAGGTGCGGTTCCTGTTGGACAAGGTAAGAGAGAGACTCTCATGAACGAAATGTTGGCGGAGCGGCTGGGGCTGGCTCCCCGGCACATCCGCACTCTGACAGAGTTGCTTGCCGCACATGTGCCTGACCGCCCAGTTTGGGCCTTTGGTTCAAGGAGCTTCGGAAGGGCACGTCGCTTCTCCGACCTTGATCTTGCAATAGGCGGACCGACGCCGCTTCCTTCTGGAGCGCGCATGGACCTCGCTGATGCCTTCGACGCATCGATGCTGCCGGTCGAAGTGGATGTCCTCGATCTCAACGACATCGATGGTGCGTTCCGCTCCCGTATCGAACCTGACTTCCTGCCGGTGCAAGAGCAAGGCAAGGTGAGGAAATGAAGCCGATCGCTGTTGAGGATTCCGAAACCCCCTTCGACAAACTCCGCGAACACTGCGGCGTCATGGCCATCTACAACCACACCGACGCCGCCCGCCTCACCTACTGGGGCCTCTACGCCCTCCAGCATCGCGGCCAGGAATCCGCCGGCATCGCCAGCTCCGACGGCCGCACCATCACCGACATGAAGGGCATGGGCCTCGTCTCCGAGATCTTCACCGACCCCGTCCTCCAGAAACTCCCCGGCCACATCGCCATCGGCCACACCCGCTACTCCACCACCGGCGACTCCGCCCTCCTCAACGCCCAGCCCATCTCCGTCGAGTCGACCAAAGGCCTCATCGCCATCGCCCACAACGGCAACCTCGTCAACCTCGGAACCTCCCGCGACCGCCTCGAACGCGCCGGCGCCATCTTCTCCACCACCTCCGACTCCGAGATCATCGTCCAACTCATCGCGCACTCCCGCGCCACCACCCTGGTCGATTCCATCGCCGAAGCCCTCGCCGAAGTCTCCGGCGCCTTCTCGATCGTCATGATGACCCGCAATCGCATCTTCGCCGCCCGCGATCCGCACGGCTTCCGACCCCTCTCCATGGGCCGCATCCGCGGGGAACACGGCGCCCCCGACACCTTCGTCTTCGCCTCCGAAACCTGCGCCTTCGACCTCCTCCACGCCAGGTACGAGCGCGACGTCGAGCCCGGCGAACTCATCATGGTCTCCGAAGACGGCGTCACCTCGCGTCGCTTCGCCCCCGGCACCGTCCCGCCCGCCTCCTGCATCTTCGAGCACGTCTACTTCGCTCGCCCCGACTCCCGCATCTACGGCCGCCCCGTCCAAAAATCCCGCGACGAGATGGGTCGCCAGCTCGCCCGCGAAGCCCCCGTTGAGGCGGACCTCGTCGTCCCCGTCCCCGACTCCGGCGTCACCGCCGCCATCGGCTACGCCGCCGAGTCCGGCATCCCCTTCAACTTCGGCCTCATCCGCAACCACTACGTCGGCCGCACCTTCATCCAGCCCGAGCAGCGCGTCCGCGACTTCGGCGTCCGCATGAAACTCAACCCCGTCCGCTCCCTCCTCGAGGGCAAACGCATCATCCTCATCGACGACTCCATCATCCGCGGCACCACCTCCCGCAAAATCGTCCGCATGTGCCGCGCCGCCGGAGCCGCCGAAGTCCACCTCCGCATCTCCTGCCCGCCCACCATCAGCCCCTGCTTCTACGGCGTCGACACCCCCTCGAAAGAGCACCTCATCGCCGCCAACAAATCCGTCCGCGAGATCCGCGACTTCATCGAAGCCGACTCGCTCGCCTACCTCTCCCTCATCGGCCTCACCCACGCCTGCACCAAGGGCGAACCGGCCAGCGGTCTCTCGCCGGCCTCATTCTGCGTCGCCTGCTACACCGGCGACTACCCCACCAGCTGGGTCGATGTCGAAGAGATCCTGCCCGCCACTGTCCACGCCTGAGACACCCTGCCCCGGCATACCCACCGCAGCGCCAAGCAAGCTACTCCCCGATCAGCGCATCCACCTTCGCCCGCAGCTGCAAGGCGTCGAACGGTGCCCTGACCTTCGCGTCATTATCGAAATACACAAACACATCGCGCGGCCGCACCTCTGCCTCCGCGTCCCCGGCCAGCCGCGCCGGGTTCGGTTCCTCCACCCCCTCACCCGCCGCCACGCTCGGCGTCTCACCTCTCGCCCACGCGACCACGCGCCTGGCCCACAGATTGAGCGCCTCGTCCGAGTAGCCGCTCGCATACAGCTCCTCGGATCCATGTAGACGCACATAAACCAGGTCCGAGGTAACGTCCAGCAGCAGCGGCCACGCCACCGTATCCGCCACCACAAGACCGACGTCGTGCTCGCGCAGCAGATCGATAAACTCCGGCGTAACAAAGCTGTCATGCCGAATCTCAACCGCATGCCGAAGCGGTATATCACAGCTCGCCTCGAGCACGGATCGCGCGAGCATGCGCTCGTCGCACAGCTTCGCCACCTCGGCCGCCGCTCCAGTCGAGCGCGGAAGCATCCGAAAAAACTCCGCAAATTTCTCGCGATCGAGGCGCATCTGCGGCGGAAACTGCCACAGCATCGGGCCCATCTTCGTCCCTAACGCAAGCAGCCCGCTCGCCAGCAAATTGGCAAACGCCTGATCGATCCCGCGCAGCTTCTTCATGTGAGTAATGAAGCGCGAACCTTTGATCGCAAACACAAAATCGTCCGGCGTCTCCGCGGCCCAGCGCTGAAAACTCGTATGGTGTTGCAGCGAGTAGAACGTCCCGTTAATCTCGACCGTATTGAACTTCCCCGCCGCAAACTCCAGTTCGCGCCTCTGCGCCAGTCCCGGCGGATAAAACACCCCCCGCCAACCCTTGTACCGCCAACCCGAAATGCCGATGCGGATCTGGCCGATCGACCTCCGCGCCGGCACAAGGCTCGAAGCCGTCCCCGTTACCCGAGGCACAGCAGGGTCAGCATCACTCGCCGCCGCCGCCCCCACCGCCTCTCCAATCCGTCTTCTGGCCGCCACGCGCAATCCTTACAGAGGCATCCGTCCGCCGGTCGCACCGTACACCTCACCCGTCACGTAGCTCGCATCCTCGCTCGCAAGAAACACAAACAGGCGTGCAAGCTCCACCGGCTGCGCAGGCCGCCCAAACGCGCTCGTCTGCCCAAACTCCTTCACCTTTTCAGGCGGCATCGTCGACGGGATCAGCGGCGTCCACACCGGCCCTGGAGCCACGGCATTGACGCGCACACCCTTGCTCTTCGCCAGCTTCGCCAGGCTCTTCGTAAGGTTCGCGATCGCAGCCTTCGTCGCCGCATACGCCAGCAGACCCTCTTCCGGCGTGTACGCCTCAATCGATGTCGTGTTGATAACACACGCGCCCGGCTTCAACACCGGAAGCGCCGCCTGCGTCAGGAAAAACGTCCCATAAACGTTAGTCCGAAACGTCCGGTCAAGCTCTTCCGGGCTAACCTCCGCAATGTCTTCCCGCACCATCTGAAACGCCGCGTTATTCACAACAATATCCAGCCGACCGAACTGCCCCGTCGCCGCCTTCACCAGCGACTGCGCATAGCTCGGCTCGCGAATATCGCCCGGCAACAGCACCGCCTTACGCCCCGCCTTTTCGACCACAGCCACCACCTCCTGCGCATCGGCCTGCTCGTCCGGCAAGAAGCTGAGAATCACATCCGCGCCCTCCTTCGCAAACGCAATCGCAACGGCCCGGCCGATGCCCGAGTCGCCTCCCGTGATGATGGCCACCCGATCCGTCAGCCGTCCCGTGCCACTATAGCTGGTCTCGCCATGGTCGGCCGGCGGGTCGAGTTCGCGCACCGTTCCGGGATGCGTCTGCTGACTCTGTTCTTTGAAGGGCGGCTTGGGGCCGAGTTCGCGCGGGTCTGGATTCGCGTTCAGAGGCATGGTGTGTCCTTTGGGGGAGCGATTTAGCGTGCAGCCTCAGGTCCCTGGCAGGACGCCGCGTACAAGGCGTATCACCTACGATGCCAGATCTTCAGCTGATGAAAACTCCCATCCCCTTTCATCCCAGTCCCGCCCAACCCGCTGCTATCCTCCTCCGCATCAGAGAGAATATGCAGCAGCCCACAAAGTTCCTCCTAAACACACCGCCGGACACCACCCCAGACACCGCCATCACGATCAACGGCAAGCCTTCCCCCGCGCACGCCGGAGAGCTTCTCGTCGATGCCCTCAACCGTTTCTCGACCGCGAACAAAGCCATGCAGATCCCGCAGATCTGCTACCTCCCGCAGATGGGCCCCATCCAGAGCTGCGACACCTGCATGGTCCTCGCCGATGGGCATCTGGTCCGCTCCTGCGCCACCCCGGTCACGCCCGGCATGGTCGTCTTCACCGAAGGCGAGCGCCCCGACATCGCCCAGCGCGAGGCCTTCGACCGCCTCCTGCAAAACCACATGCTCTACTGCACCGTGTGCGACAACAACAACCAGAACTGCACCGTCCACAACGCCACGGCGGAGCTCGATGTAAAGCACCAGGCCCGCCCGTACCTCCAAAAACCCTACGAAAAGGACATGTCCAACCCCTTCTACCGCTACGACCCCGACCAGTGCATCCTCTGCGGTCGTTGCGTCGAGGCCTGCCAGAACGTCCAGGTCAACGAGACCCTCACGATCGACTGGACCTCAGCCCACCCCCGCGTTCTCTGGGACGGCGGCCATGAAATCGCCGGCTCCTCCTGCGTCTCGTGCGGCCACTGCATCTCCGTCTGCCCCTGCAACGCCCTCATGGAAAAAAGCATGCTCGGCCACGCCGGATACCTCACCAACCTCCCCGCCCCCGTACTCGACGACATGATCGAAGTCGTCAAAGGCGTCGAGCCCAACACCGGCTACGGTCCCATCCTCGCCATCTCCGAGATGGAAGCCGAGATGCGCAACGAGCGCGTCCGCAAAACCAAGACCGTCTGCACCTACTGCGGCGTCGGCTGCTCCTTCGACGTCTGGACGCGCGACCGTCACATCCTGAAAATCGAGCCCATGCACGGCCCCGCAAACGGCATCTCCACCTGCATCAAAGGCAAGTTCGCCTGGGACTACGTCAACGCCCCCGACCGTCTCGTCAAGCCGCTCCTCCGCCAGGGCGACACCTTCGTCGAGATCACCTGGGAAGCCGCGCTCGACCTCATCGCCGAAAAATTCACCGCCGCGAAACAGAAGCACGGCCCCGACGCCCTCGCCTTTATCGCCTCTTCCAAGTGCACCAACGAAGAGAGCTACCTCATGCAGAAGCTCGCGCGCGCCGTCATCGGCACCAACAACATCGACAACTGCTCGCGCTACTGCCAGACCCCCGCAACCCAGGGCCTCCAGCGCACCGTCAAGTACGGCGGCGACTCCGGCTCCATCTCCGACATCGAGCAGGCCGGCCTCGTCCTCATCGTCGGTTCAAACACCGCCGAAAGCCACCCCGTGCTCGCCACCCGCGTCAAGCGCTCCCACAAACATCGCGGCCAACGTCTCATCGTCGCCGATCTGCGGAAGCACGAGATGGCCGAACGCGCCGACATCTTCTTCCGCCCCAACCCCTCGACCGACATCGTCTGGCTCTCCGCCATCGCAAAATACCTCATCGACAACGGCCTCGCCAAGATGGACTTCGTCAACCAATGGGTCAACCACTTCGAGGAGTACAAGGCCTCACTCGAACCCTTCACGATGGAGTACGCCGAGCGCATCACCGGTGTCCCCATCGCAACCCTCACCGAAGTCGCGCACGAGATCGCCCAGGCCAAAGGCGTCTGCATCCTTTGGGCGATGGGCATCACCCAGCACTGCGGCGGCTCCGACAGCTCAACCGCCATCTCGAACCTCCTCCTGCTGACCGACAACTACATGCACCCCGGCACCGGCGCCTACCCTCTGCGCGGCCACAACAACGTCCAGGGCGCCAGCGACTTCGGCTCCATGCCCAACATCTTCCCCGGCTACCAACACGTCGATGATCCCGACATCCGCGCCAAATTCGAAGCCGACTGGGGCGTCACGCTCCCCACCTCAAAGGGCCTCGACAACCGCGACATGATCGAGGCCATCCACGCCGGCCATCTCAAATGCCTCTACATCAAGGGCGAAGACACCATCACCTCCGACGCAAACGCCCAGGATGTCGGCGAAGCTCTGCGCATGCTCGAGTTCCTGATCGTGCAAGACGTCAACTTCTCGGCCACCGCCGCCTACGCCGACCTCGTCCTCCCCGCATCGCCGTCGCTCGAAAAAGACGGCACCTTCACCAGCACCGAACGCCGCATCCAGCGCCTCTACAAAGCGCTCGAACCGCTCGGCGACTCCAAGCCCGATTGGGAGATCATCCAGCTCATCGCCCGCAAACTCGGCGGCGCCGGCGGCTGGAACTACCGCCACCCCTCCGAAATCATGGACGAGGTCGCTCGCCTCACACCGCTCTTCGCCGGCGTCTCCTACGATCGACTCGAAGGCTACAAGACCCTCCAGTGGCCCGTCGCCAAAGACGGCACCGACACACCGTTGCTCTTCAAAGACAAGTTCCCGTTCCCCGACGGCAAAGCCAGGTTCTACCCGCTCGAGTACATCCCACCCTCCGAAGAGACCAGCGTCACCTACGATCTCCACCTCAACAACGGTCGTCTGCTCGAACACTTCGAGCAAGGCAGCATGACCTACCGCTCGCCCGGCATCCGTTCCATCACGCCGGACACCTTCCTCGAGGTCTCGCCCGAGCTGGCCTCCGAACGCGGTCTCACCTCCGGTCGCCAGGTGCAGCTCGATTCCCCCTTCGGCCGTCTGCGCGTCCGTGTGCTCGTCACCGATCGCGTCTCCGGCAAGCAGATGTACATGCCCATGAACTCGACCGAAGAGCCCGTCAACAAACTCACCAGCAGCCACACCGACCGCGCCACCCACACGCCCGCGTTCAAGGAGCTGTCCGTCTCCATGACCGTCCTCCCCGAGCAGGGCGACAATCCGCTCCCACGCCAGAACTTCCGCTACGGCCACCGCACCCCCCAGCCCGGAGTCGAAATCGAAAAGAAGTGGGCACGCCCCGACTATCACCTGCCCGGAACACAGCCCGGCGACCGCCTCGTCCAGATCAAATCAACGACGGTCTAAGCGCCCGACGCCTCCATAAAACAAGAACAAAGCAGAAGGATCAACTCTCAGTCATGGCAAATCCAATCCAGTTCAAACCGCAGCCCGTCGACCCGAAACAGGACCTCCAACTTCGACTCGAGAAAGCCCCCGTCGAGCACGGCGAAGCCCTCCTCGTACTCTGGGGTTTGCTCGAAGTCTCGCACCGCGAAGGCATCCTCGACCTGCTCTACGGCCTCGTCGGTCGCAAAAACTACATCGCCGGCAAAGTCTCCGAGTACGCCAAGCTGCCCGAAGGTGTCGCCGGCATCCGCAACATCCTGTCCATCGCAAAAATCCTCGCCACACTCGACCCCGAAGTGCTCAACTGCCTCGCAAACTCGATGGACATCGCCATGCTCAAGCACGAGGACGAGGCCAAAACACCCGGCCTCTGGGCCCTCAGCAAGCGCGTCGTCAGCGAAGACAGCCGCCGCGGCCTCTCCTTCGCCACCCTCCTGCTCTCCGAATTCGGCAAAGCCCTCAAACACTGACGCCTCGCCTGCCACAATCAGGCCCACTGTGATCGAATAACTCTGTGCTTACAACCTTCCAGCTTGGTCCCGTTCTCGTCGGCGGCGGCCAACTTTTTCTGATCGCCGGCCCATGTGTGCTCGAGTCCGAAGCGCACGCCCGCTCTCTCGCCGACGCCATTCAGCGCATCACCGCGGACCTCAAGCTCCCCTACATCTTCAAGGCAAGCTACGACAAAGCCAACCGAACCTCGCTCGCGTCCTTTCGCGGCCCCGGCCTCGAGGCAGGCTGCCGCATCCTGCGCGAGATCGCCCGCACCTCCGGCCTTCCCGTCCTCACCGACGTCCACACCCCCGAGGTCTGCGCCCGCGTCTCCGACCTCCTCGGCGACGTCGAGGCCATGCTCCAGATCCCAGCCTTCCTCTGCCGCCAGACCGACCTCCTCACCGCCGCCGCCCACACCGGCCGTGCCGTCAACATCAAAAAAGGCCAGTTCGTCGCACCGTGGGACATGCGCCACGCCGTCGAAAAAGTCCGCGAGTCGGGCAGCACCCGCGGCATCGATCCAGGCCGCGGCTCCGATCCAGCCCGCGGCACCGATCCAGCCCGCGTCTGCCTCACCGAACGCGGCGCCAGCTTCGGCTACAACAACCTCGTCGTCGACATGCGCTCCCTTCCGCTGATGCGCGAATTCGCCCCCGTCATCTTCGACGCAACCCACTCCGTCCAGACCCCCAGCGCAGCCAACGGAGTCAGCGGCGGTCAGCCCGAGTTCATCCCCATACTCGCCCGAGCAGCCGTCGCGGCAGGAGTAGACGGCGTCTTTCTCGAAGTGCACGAAGACCCCGCCCGCGCAAAGAGCGACGGAGCCAACGCCCTCCGCCTCGACAAGCTGCAAGCTGTGCTGGAAGAACTCCTGCAAGTGCACGCGGCAGTAAACAACGCAGTCCGATAACCCGAACAAGCTTGCCTCGCGTGGTTGTCATCCCCGAAGGGAATCTGCTTCTGCCGTTGCCCTTGCCGTTGCTTGTTTCACCGCCGTCATCCTGAGCGGAGCGAAGGACCCCTGTAGTTGCCCTTGCCTTTGCTTTTCTTGGTTGTCATTCCCGAAGGGAATTCTGCTTCTGCCGTTGCCCTTGCCGTTGCTTGTTTCACCGTCGTCATCCTTCGCGAAGCGAAGGACCCCTGTAGCTGCCCTTGCCGTTGCCTCTCCTGGTTGTCATTCCCGAAGGGAATCTGCTGTTCTTTTCGGGAGGCAAACGCTTGCGAGGCACGACAACAGAACCGCCCTAGTCGCACCAACGCCCCCACCCTACCCAGCAAAAAAAACGGCCCCTCGCGTGAGGGGCCAATCTGCCTTGGTTCTCTCTGGTTAGGAGAGTATTTTGCAAGCGCGATCTGAAGTCGCTGTCCTGCAAACCTGCTGGGGCGGCGCGCGGTCGTGATCCGGTGCGCCGCCCGGAAACTTACTGGTTCGCCGGCGTGTTGCTCGTGCCGGACGTATATGCTTTAGACGCTGCCGGAGCCTTCGTCGACGCAGTCGTATTACCCATCGTCGCCAGGCTGTTGTGTAGGAGCGTGACGCGCACGCCGTTGACCAGTGCCGTCTCACCCTCGGCCGGCTTCACCTTGCCCAGGCCGCTCTTGTAAATGCGATAAACCGGAACCTGATGCTCGGTTACAAGATACCGAACGACCGTGTCAGCCATCTTCTGCGACGTCTGCACACCGGCCTTGCTATATCCCTGCACTTCAATGATATACCCTTTTTCCGAACCGAGGGAAGCTGCAAGCGCATCGAGGCTGGACTTTGCACCCGGTCCCAGCGTCGTCCGGCCCGCGGCAAACTGTACCGCCGTCGACGAAACCGTCTGATACTGGTCCAGATTGCTCACCGTTCCGTTCAGCGTCTCCGTCCGTGAGCTCGCCGTCCCGGCCAACGTGTTCGCCGAGTTGGCGCGATTGCCTGCATCCTGAGCATGCTGGTCGGCCAGCGCCGCCGCATCATTCGCCCGGCGGATACCGGCCTGCGACCGGCTGTCCACGTCGCGAATATCGTTTCGGTTCTTCGCCTGCAACTGGTCCAGCTCGTTGGTCCGATCCTTGATCGGGTCCACCTGCCGCTTTACCCACTTCTTGCGCGCCAGCGGGTTCAGATGCCCCCAAAAACCTTCCTTGGACTGCATCTCAAGCGGCTTCCCGGTCGCATACGTCCCCTTGTCATCCGGGTTTATCGCCGGAGCAGCCGCCAGATCGGTGCTCTGGGTAGCCTGTGCCGTCGAACTAGCAGATCCATTCGCCTGGGAAAACGCCGGAACGCAAATTGCACCGCTCAAAATCAACGCCGAAAATCCGTACTTTGAACTACGTACTGTCATCAAATTTGCTCCTGTGAGAAACGCCCGGTCACCGCCGGACACCATCCCTAAAGCGCTAAAGACAGCGCTCTACACCGTTCTCTAAAGCAGTTTGCATGCCAAAGGAGCAATCCAAGAATCCCTAGCCTTTTGTACAAGTTACCCGCCACCCGCATACCTGTAAAAACGCGCCCCCGCACCCCGCACCCGGTAGATCCTTCCCTGCACCCGGAAAGTATTACAGACACAAAAGCCCAGAGCCCACCGCCTTTAGTCCCCTCCCAAAGGGAACCTGCAGTTCACTCGGGCGGCAAAACGTTTCCCATTCCGTCCCTGACTTCCAGTCCGTCTCTGACTTCCACTCCGTCTCCGGCCACCCTCTCCATGCCCCCGCTACCTGCTCTTCACCCCAACCACCTGCAGCTCCGGCATCTGCGTGTTCCAGTTCGCCGGCAACGTCTCAAAGATCAGACGAAACTCACGCTCTTCGCCCGGCTTCAACGGAGCAGCACTCACCGGCTGCGTATCCACATACGGCTCTCGCGTTCGAATCAAAAACAGAGGCAGCGTCTCCACATGCGGAGGCATCCCCTCCGCATTGCGAAAGAACACCTGCACCGTGATCCCGTTCACCGTCGCCGACCCCGTGTTGCGGATCTTCCCGTCCAGAAACGTCGACTTCCCGCCCGAGAGGCTCTCCGACTCACTCATCGCCAGGTCCGAGATAGGCAGACTCCCGGCGTAAGCATCCGCCGGAAGCGCCGCCACAGGACCCGCCTGCCTCCCCCCGGCATGGTGGCCAGAAAACACCACGAGCAGACCCACCAGGACGACCACCACCCCGAGCACCACCGCCAGTGTCCCGCCACGCCGCGGCTTGCCCCCATCAGAGGAAAACAGAGATCCGGATCCGCTCGGCGACGCTTCGGGCAGAGCAGAAATCCGGCCCTGATCACCCCTCTGATCCCCCTTCAGACCGCTCAGCCGCTCACTCCCCTGATCACTCATACCCAAATTCTACTCGCGCCCTGCCAAGTGCCCCGCCACTCAACACCGCACCATCCCCGATCCGAAACACCTCCTCAGAACGCCTCAAACTGCGCCAGATTCTCCGCCTGTCGCCGATCCTCGCCCTCCATCTCGACAAAAACACACATCTCATGCAGCCGCGATCGCATCCGTTCGCCGATCCGGTCCCCCAGCGTCTCGCCCCGCACCGCCTGCTGCGTCGCCAGGGCAGCCGTCGCCCGCTCCAACCTGGCAGACGGCGGCAGATTCGCAAAATTGGTCGTGATAATCGTGGTCCGATTGCGGTTATAACGCGAGTTCAGCACATGCGAAACCGTGTCCCAAACCCAGTCCGTCGGCTTGGCCGCACCCAAATCATCGAGCACCAGCACCTCCGCCTCAAACACCGGCCGAAGTAGCCCCAGCTCCGTCGTCGAAACCGAGGCGTTATACGAGTTCTGAATCTTCTTCAGCAGCTCCTGATAGTCGTAATACAACCCATCCACCCGCTTCTCGACGATCAGCGCCTGCAAGATCGCCGCCGCCAGATGCGTCTTGCCGAGACCGCTCGTCCCCACCAGCACCAGCCCCAGACCGTCCATCGCGTACGGGTACTGGTCCACAAACCGCCGCACCAGCATGTGCGCCGCAAAGATCGATCGGTGCCGACCCTCCGTCTTATACGACTCCAGCGTCTTGCCCCGAAACCGCGCCGGAATCCCGGACCGGCTCAGCATCCGTTCCGTCCGCGCGCTCAGCTGGCAGTCGCACCCCTGCGCATACCGCGTTCCGTTAGCCTCAACCACAACCCGCAAGCCCGTTCCATCGCAAAGTTGGCAGTGCTCTTGCATAGACAGCCCCTAGTATCGCAGCCCGCGAATCCAATTGCCCGGTGTGGGAATCCAACGTAGACTGAGGAAAGCGCCGACTTCTTCGCCTCAAACCGGGACCCCAAGAGGTCGCGACAGGATCATCGATGTGAGCGTGACACTCGCCGCTTGCAAGCGATCCGCGACCCAGAGAAGGCCCTCAGGTCACAACCGGCGCATAAACAGACAAGAAAGGTCCAAGCACCATGCCCAAAGAAGGAATTCACCCCGGTTACAACACCATCCATGTCAAGTGCGCCTGCGGCACCAACTTCGAGACGCGCTCCACTCACAAAGGCGACATCGTCCTCGAAATCTGTTCCGCCTGCCACCCGTTCTTCACCGGCAAACAGAAACTCATCGACACCGCCGGCCGCGTCGAACGCTTCCGCCAGAAGTTCGCCAAGTCCGACGCCGGCAAGGCCGCGGCCGCCAAAACCGAAACGGCCGCCGCAAAGTAAGCCGAGCCCAAAGCCGAGAAGGCCTCTGCAGACGCGGAGGCCTTCTCTTTTTGCCTGATCCATCGCCGCGACGGCGCAGACCATATCGTCCCCCGCCATGAAGAAGCGCTACACCCTCGACCAGAACCGCTGGGACTCGCCCATCGCCCACACCATGCCCGAGCGGACCCGCGTCCCCGCCCGCTTCCAGATCGGCCCCGTCCGCGTCGCGCCTGCCACCGTGCTCGCTCCCATGGCCGGCGTCACCGACACCGTCTTCCGTCGCTTCATCAAGAACGCCAGCCTGTTCTCCGCCGAATCCGCAGGCGCCGAAGCCTCGCCCGCCTCTTCCATCGAAGCCGAGTGCTCCAATCAGAACTCAGGCTGCGGCCTCATCATGACAGAGTTCACCTCCGCCGACGGCCTCAGCCGCATGCGCGAGTCCAAACGCAAACGCTACCTCACCTACTACGACGACGAACACCCCATCTCCGCGCAGATCTTCGGCTCCAATCCCGACACGCTCGCCGACTCCGCCCGCATCATCGAGGACGCCGGCTTCGACATCGTCGACCTCAACCTGGGCTGCCCCGCCAAACGCGTCGTCGCCTGCAACGGCGGCTCCGGCCTGCTCAAAGATCTACCGCTCATCAAGGTCATCTTCGAGCGCGTCCGCCGATCCGTGTCCATCCCCTTCACCGTCAAGTTCCGCATGGGCTGGAACGACGCCAACATCGTCTGCGTCGATCTCGCCCGCATGGCCGAGAGCTGCGGTCTCGCGGCCGTCGCCCTCCACGCCCGCACCCGCGAAGACGGCTACACCGGCCAGGCCCGATGGGAGTGGATCGCCGCCGTCAAAGCTGCCGTCCAGATCCCGGTCATCGGCAACGGCGACATCCGCACCCCCGAAGACGCCGCCGCCATGGTCGAAGCCACCGGCTGCGACGCCGTCATGATCGGTCGAACCGCCCCCGCAAACCCCTGGATCTTCCGCCAGATCGCCCAATACACCGCCACCGGCCGATACGACGAGCCGACCGGCGCCGACCGCTACACCATGATCCGAACCTACTTCGGAATGCTCGTCGACGAGGTCTCCGCCGAAGATCGTGGCGCCGGATCCGTCCTCGGCAGCGTCCCCAACAAGAGCGTCGATCGCGACTGCGTCGGCAAAATGAAGCAGTTCGCCAGCTGGTTCACCCACGGAATCCCCGGCGGCGCCGCCCTCCGTCGATCGATCTTTGAAGCCAAATCAGGACCCGCCGTGCTCGATGCCGTCGAACGCTTCTTCCTAACCCCAGGCCCCGGTCCAGAACAGCCAAACCTGCGCGAAGAACCCCGGCGCCTCCCGATACACGACATAGCCCCGCAACTCGGCCCAACGAAAAACACCACGGAAGCCGTCGGTCCTTAGGGAACCTCTGATCAAGTCCCGCATTGTTTAAGGGCACGGCTTCAGCCGTGCCGCAACCGCAGTCCATGCAACGCGGCTTTAGACCATTTTACATTCAGGTGTAGTCTCCGAAGCGGAGTCTGAGCCAGGCTT
>CAXTYQ010000082.1:0-15026 GCA_964248505.1 uncultured Acidobacteriaceae bacterium | reverse complement strand
GCGAAATGCACCGCTTCATCCCCGCCCTCGCCTCCTGGTACGGCGCCTCCATCTGCGAGATCCCCATCTCGAACCCCGCCCGCACCGCCGGCAAAAGCCACTACGGCCTGTCCCGCACCTTTCGCGTCTTCTTCGACCTCCTCACCATCCGCTTCCTGCTCAAATACATGACGCGCCCGCTCCACTTCTTCGGTTCGGTCGGCCTCATCGGCATGCTCTCGGGTTCCGTCCTGGCCCTCTGGCTCCTCGTCCACAAACTCCTCACCCACCGCGCCGTCGCCGACGAGCACGGACCGATCTTCGTCATCGCCGGAATCCTCATCCTCGCCGGCATCCAGATGCTCGGCATCGGCCTCCTCGGCGAACTCCAGGTCCGCCACTTCCACACCGCCAACCACCGAGCCCCCTACGCCGTCGACCGAGTCCTCCGCCTTCGCTCCAGCGAAGAAAGCATGCTCCAGTAAGCCTGATTTTTTAGGCGCTTAGAGATGTTGTAATGCCTGAACAGGTCTGGGTGGGTCGATGTATACAACATCTTTGACAGGCCTGCTTCTTGGCTCTGCGGCAATCGGTGCTCTGGTATCAAGTGTGGTCACTCTGATCGGGCAGCAGATGGAGCGAAGATCCCGGCGCCGTGAGCTGCTATTCACGAAGGCTCTCGAACTTTCCAGTGAACAAATTCGTTTACTTCAGGACGTAGCTGAGAAGCACGGTAAACCTGTCACGATCTATCCACATCTCGTTTACGCTCGTTGGTACTATGCAGAACTCAAGCAGCTATTCGGGCACGAGCGCCTCTCTGATCAAATGGAAGAGAAGCATCGAGACTTCTTCTCCAGGCACGATCTATAGAGACTAGAATTGTTCTCGCCTGCTGAGAAGCTATGTCATCTCGACCGGAACAGGACAGTCTCATCGTCCTGTGCAGTGGAGAGACCTGCATTTGGCTCGGGCATAGTTACCCCGGTAGAAGTAGCTCTTGCATGGATACAGCTTTGTCGCAGCTGTTGAAAAGTTGTCAGAGAAGTTCTAGTTACGGAACAACTCTAGCCAAGTTCCAGGCCGTACAAGATAAATCAGGCGCCCACGGATCGGCTCGGGAGCAAGATGTCCGCAATCGTTCTTAGTCACTGTGCCCTTCTTGAGTACATCATCAACAGAATAATCTCGATTCGAAGCGCCGACTGACTGCTCGTCACATGGGACCTCTCCTATTGGCCTTACCTGAAAAGTTCTTTCTTCGCTTGCTTCAAACCGCACCTCGCCCTCGCGATCAGTTGTGAGGTCGAGAGTGTGCTGATTTCTTGGGTCACCGAAGACGATGTACACACGAACTTTGTGACACGGTTTGCCACTCTTCCCATTCAACAGCTTCACTACAATCGGTTCAGCAAATGCAGCACTACTCATTACAGAGATAAGGACAAATGCAAGTAAAGGTCTAGTTCGTCTCACGTCATCTCCTAGGCGTTCTGCAATCTAGAGGACGCCTGGTTACTAGGCGCCTATACTCGAGTTCACTAGGGCAAGTGTCCCTCTATATCAGGTGAGTGACTCACGGCATCTTCGCATGCATCTCGAGTTCTTCCCGAGCGTCCAGTGCATTGACCTTCCGGTAGTCGGTGTGGAACCGTGAGAGGATATTCTCGATCCGCCCGAGCCCATAGGCACAGAAAACGAGTGCAAGTGCACACCCACCCGCGAAAAGTCCCGTATACCGGTTTAGCTCACTTACATCGTGTAGGGCCATGCCTGCCATACTCTCAGGGTGGGAGCCGAGTCGCAAGTTCTGACCGAAGCGGATATCTTCGACTCGATGCATCTCGGCAACCACTTCCGAACTCAGCGCCGAATACCTACCGTCCTTCGCCCATCCCCTCCTCCCGCCCCAACTTCCGCCGAAACGCCGCCTCCCGCTCCGCCACATACGCCCTGTACCCCGCAGGATCGACAAACGGATTCCCCCACCCGCCCGCATCCGACGGACCTTCTCCACCATCCCGTAGTAGCTCCCATGCGCCGCCAAAAACACATCGCACGGCAGCCCGCGCACCGTCCGAAACGTCGCCGCATAATCCTCCGCGATCCCCGGATACGCTCGGTTCCCGACCAGCTTGTACCCCGGGTTCACGTTCGGACCGCGCGGAGCTCAGGCCGAAGATCGACGTTGCACCGGAGCGACGGCTTAGAGCCTCGATGTCTTCCACGTCGCGCTCGATCTTGTGTTCGGGCGTGAAGCGCTTTGGGCTCATGCCGCGTCCGCGACGATCCGGTGTGTACACCGTAAAAGTCGATGAGAGGGCTTGAGCCAGGTCACGGTAATTGTGAGCCGTTCCCATGGCTCCCTGCACCAGAATGAGTCCAGGACCTTGGCCGATGGCTGTGTACCCAATGTTCGTACCGTCTTTCGATACAACGGTGTTCATCCTCACTCCTTGCGGCGACCCTGGCAGGGGTCTATGACGTCACCGCGGTTGCCCTATTTGGCGGCGGAACCCATCTTTGCCATCTGCCCGAACGGGATCCCCGGTGCAAGTCGGCTCAGAAGATAAAGCACATTGCTCAACCCTGGTCGGATCTCTGTCTTTCCCGCTTCGATCCCGGCGATGGCTTGGTCTACGAATGTCTTCACCGGCATCGCTTTTTGCCCCTTCATCTCCGCCTGGAACTCCTCACGAAAAAGTTTGGTCTCCGTTCCCGGAGGGGCCAGTTCCACAACAGCCACCCTCGATCCCTTCAGCTGCACGCGCAAACACCGTGTGTAGGCGTGAAGTCCGGCCTTTGCCGCGCTATACGCCGGCGACAGCGGAAACGGTACAAAGGCCAGCCCCGAGGAGACGTTTACGATGAGTGCTTCGGGGCGTCCCTTGAGGAGCGGCAGAAAGGCCTGAACCATCTGTATGGGTCCCCTGAGCGCCACATCGATCTCTTGGGTCACGTCCGTTAGCGCGCGCGGTGTGTTCACATCTAAGTTGCGCATGATCCCGGCATTGTTGATCAGCACGTCACACGCTGGGAACTCAGCAGCAACACGCCCCTGAAGTGCCGCGATGTCTTCCGGGTTCGTGGCGTCGCTCTGGAAGGTATGCACACCCGGCAGTTCGGCTTTGGCTCGCCGGAGCTTCTCCGAGTCGCGGCCAGTGATAAGGACTGTGTTGTCACGGGCGATAAGCTGCCTGGCGAGTTCCAGGCCGATGCCGCTCGTCCCTCCGGTGATGAGGACTGTTCTTTGTCTAAGCTTCATGGTTTCCTTTCGTGGGTAGATTTGCGGACAGAGGGCTTAGGAGGTGAACGCCGCTCCCAGCAAAAGGGCGACAAAGAGAAGCACTGTCGCACGGGGTTGCGGGTACTCCAGGAAGCGGAAGCAGAGTGCCAGCCAGGCAGCGGCGGCGACCAATCCCAGAGAGACCCCCAGACGCTCTGAACCCGCCTCCGTGTCAAACTGTAAGCGTGCCACTCTCCTATGGGAAGTAGGCACTTTCAAGTGATATATGCACCGAAAGGAGAGCGTCAGAAATGCCCAAAAATCCAAGACCATCCCTGGAACAACTCTCACAGCTAGAGGCCTATCAAGGATGTGAGGTGTCGACCGAGTCAAAGGACCGCGTCGAGGCACTTGTGACCGAGTTGATTGGCCGTGTTGCCGACAAGTGGACGATGCTGGTCATTGAGGTGCTGACGGAAAAGGGGGAACTTCGCTTCACTCGCCTACGGGAGTGTGTGCCCGGCGTCAGCTACAAAATGTTGACGCAAACCCTGCGCTCCATGGAGCGCGAAGGACTCGTCGCAAGGACCGTGCACCCGGTCATCCCACCCAAGGTGGAGTACCGGTTGACGACGCTCGGCCTGAGTCTCAGCGCTGCTTTCTGCGGCGTCTGGATGTGGGCGGAAAAGCACATCGGGGATGTGGAACAAGCCCGTGCCGCCTTTGATCAGAATCGCGGGAAGGCCTGTTGACCCGATTCATTACTGAGAAGCGCCGCTCTCGAAAGTTAGCTACATTCAGCCCTGAAAGGTGTGACCGGCCGTCTTTTGCGCCACCAACACCGTCGCCATCCTGCACCACACGATCCAGCCTCAATCGCTCGGTTCAGACGCCCCCGTTTTGAGCACTTCATAGTGCTACCATCATCGTTCTTCGCTACGTAAATCCTCGTAAGCGACCAAGCCAATGAGACAAGCACTTCTATGTGTGTTAGCTGCAATCGTGATGTGTTGTTCGGTTCGTACATCGATGCCGATAACAACAGAGATACTTGGTTCTACGCTGCCGATGGCGCCGGCGCCCAGACGCACGACGGTAAGCGGACGATCCTATGTTGGATACCGTCTCAGCCGGTCGCCTTCAAGACTCAACAAATCGTCGCAGTCCTCATCGACCACGGCACCGCCAGTTCTGGAGAAGCCATCGCCGTCTCGTTTCAGGGACGCCCACTTTCAAGATCTTTCGGCAGGCCGACTCATGGGCAAACCACAGCCAACGACGGCTTTGTCCTCGAAGACGGGGCAAATCTGGTGCTGACGACAAGCGTCGAGGCCGATAGAACCGGAAAGATTTACCTGGACGGCATCAATCCCGATGTAGAGCTCCCGGAAGAGTCGCGGCTACCGCTGCCGGAACCATCGATCCAATGACAGAAGCAGCAGCAGCCTGGATCAAAAGCGTGGCCGCGCATCGTTAGGGTCTCTCCGATCTTCAGGCCGATCCTCTGCGACGCTGCCTGCGAACCATCCACCCGAAGATCACAGCGAAGGCAAGACATTCAAGTGCACCCATCATCCATCCGAAGTAGTGCTTCGTGAAGAAATAAAGTGTTACGGCTAGAGGTCGTCGCAACTGCGGTGCATGGACGTGACCGACCCACACAATGCCGTCAAAGTTCGACGCAAGATTCATAGGTACGGGACCGCTTTCGTACCAAACAGCCTGCGTCGTCGACAAAACGGATCCGGCAGCCGTCCCACGCAGATCAACGAAGCACACCTCCGGACATCCCGTCCGAAACAGACCCCGCAGTGCTGGACTGACTCCCGTCACCCTCGCGTATCCCAAATCATCGTTCACGTCGCTAAAGAGAACGATCGTCCCCCCGCCCCGGCGAAGGTACCAATCGTATACAGCCGGCTCCCCAGTGCCGCGTGCAAGATCTCGCCCACCGAGGTGTTGCGTCCGCCGCTGTCGTAGAACAAATGCGAAACATGGGCCCACAGGATCAGCTTCTGTCGTGGCATGCTCGACCGGAGCTTTAGCGTGAACTCGGCGGCATAGTGATCGCGCGTCGGCTTGTAGCTGTCCAAGAATGTCCTGCCGTGCTTGACCGTCTTGCACAGCGCGAGAGACGCACGCAGATTCTCCGGAAGGAGCCGAAGCGCGGCTGCATGCGGAATGTGGGGAAATGTTCTCTCAACGTTTGGCGCCGCACGATCAATCCACGCTTGCAGCGTCTCAATCGCCCGAACAACCCTGGCCTCGTCCTCCGGCCTGAACTGCATACATCCGCCGCTCAGCACGCCAAGATCCGCGTCCCAACCTGCAGCATCAAAGCCCTCCGGAGGCGCAGCGTATTGGGTCAGCGTCTGCCGCAAAAGTTGAAAGACGCGAGCCCCGTGTGACTCACGTCCAGTTCCAGGCTGGATGTCGTAGGCCGTAATGTACAGCGGATGTTGGGTGCTCCACGTACCCCGCTCGTATGCGAACAGCTCACCCATCTCCGTCGTGTTCCATACTTGAAACAGACCGGACGTCGCCCCGGAGAGATTCGCAGGCGCCCTCAGAAATGCGTCCTGACTCACCCACAGATCCTCCGGTGACCCCTCAATCGCGAGTACGCCGAAGCCGAGTTGCTCATTGGTCCAACGTACGATGTCAGTCCGTACCAGCGGAAACTCATGAGTCATATGGATCGATTCAGCTAACGAAAGAACGTCCACATCCTTCAGCAGCGGTCGCATAAAGGAGAATTGCTGCGAATCACCACCCGCCTTCACCTCAAGCGCATGAAGCTCCGCGGTCTGCCCCCCCACGGTACCCCGTGCGATCGCCGGCACAATCAGCAGCAAAACGAAAAGGGGTAGAAGCGCGCGACGAAACAAGGTTTATTTCCTCAGAAAACGGTGTTCATCTACCTCAACCTAGCAGTTTAGGCCCGTGGTGTAAGCAGCTTCTGAGACAACGTCTAAAAGGAACAGCACTCAACAATCCAAAAGTTCACACTTGACACTGAGACATTACCACTACCGTATGGTTGTGCATAAGCTGGGGACAACATCTGCGGCTCTGTCTGATCCAACCCGTCGGGCGATCGGCCTGCTCGGCGAACTCCAGGTCCGCCACTTCCACACCGCCAACCACCGAGCCCCCTACGCCGTCGACCGAGTCCTACGTCTCCGCTCCAGCGAAGAAAGCCTGCTGCAATAAACTCTTGCACGCTCCAGTAAGCCCCTTTGGTTGTCATTCCCGAAGGGAATCTGCTTCTGCACCTGCACTTGCCGTTGCCTCTCTGGTTGTCATTCCCGAACGTAATCTGCTTCTGCAATTGCCTCGTCATTGCTCTTCTTCGTTTGCACAACACGAGACAGGCAGCCTCCCGGCAACCACCCACCTCCATAACTTCCTACAATCCGACTTATCGGTCCTGAAAGTTAATTCCAGCGCTTCTTAGGGCGAACACACAATGGCACGATGGTGGGAACGCATCACTTTGACACCGTGAGGACAAGCGCTAATTGACGCAATGATGTGGCACTGATCTCACGGGCGATTGCTTATCCAAGTTAGCCACCTCTTCAGGATCACCTGGATTTCCAGCGAGCTATACAGCGAATGGCTCAGGCCTTCCAAGTTTCCGGACGCACAATAGACTAGCCAAGGGCCTCCCGGCGGATAGTGCTCGACGTGAACGTCTGCACCCAACGTGAGGACGAAGCCCTCCATCAGACTGTAACCGTATGATCTGAGGACGGCGGATCCTAAGATGCCGCAAGCTATGGCGATGCCGAGGCGTAGGGCCTCAAGCCCAAGATAGATGGTCCCTATTGCGAACCATCCGATTAGAATCCCTCCGCCCACCTCTTTCCAGGTAAAATGCATCGGGTACTTGAGTAGCACAGGACCGGTGAGCACTGCGAGGACGCTGATGAACAGCGGAGCGGCCAATTTCGACAACACGGCAGCGCCCACCCGTTTCAGCATCTGTCGGGCTGACCTGTTCAGCCACATGAATAGGCCGGGAAGTACAAGGGACAGCCAAGCTTCATCGGCCGGCGGTTGAAGAATAAGAACAGAAGATAATGCTCGAAGCCGTTGAGTAAACTTTTCGCTGTCGTTCTCGGCCAAAGCTCCGGTACTTGCGCCGCTCAATCGGAGCAAAAGCTTTCTTCGTCCGAAAATGAAATTGCGACCGCACGCAACCAAGGCTAGTGTAATTGCAAGTGCCGCGATAAGGCAGATCAAGCCAAACCAGATAGACCGCTCCGATAGTGCGAGGGCCGATGCCAAAAGCCAGGTCAACACCAGAAGGGCAGCGCCCAAACTGGACACAAGATAAAGGGAGATCGTCGCAAGGCTTGAGCCTATGAACTCGATGTCTCGTACATTTTTAGGCCTACTCCAGATGAAGGGGGTACTCAAAGCGGCGAAGCAAAACTTGCTGAGGTCAACATCCCCTACGCTTGCTAATGCCATCAGGGCGATGTTGCCTCCATGGCTATGCGCCACGATGAGATGACGCTCAGAGCTTTTAGCAGACAACTGCTCGATATGACGCGCGAGTACAAAGGACGCTGCTCGGCGATCGTCGACCGAGTTTCGCTCACTCCAGTTCAGAACGTACAAACGCGTTCCGTTCATACGTAATGAACTCACGAATGACGAATCATGGGCGAACCATTGTCCTTCGTCCTCGGGCTTGTATCGGCTCCTCAGGAGACGGCTCTTCACCACAGTTCCAAACCATCCGTGTGCCCAGGTACCAGGGATCATGGTGATGCTCGAAGGTTCATCACCGTGCAAAACGAGCTTTATCTCCGGCTGCATTTGTCTCAGAAGCTAAGTGGCGCAATGCGGAGAGTATATGCCTTCCTCCAGATCCTAAAGGAGAGTGCATCAGTTCATCGCCATACGTGAGGACGATCAACTCGTCTCTATGGGGCAGGCAGCAGGTTGCGTTCTCATCCGTAACGAGAAACGCAGTTAGCGGAAGTCGCCTGCGCTCACCCCTTGGGACGCTAGAGTGCGACTTTGGCCGATTGGTATGCCCACCCCGCCTCCCGCCCCAACTCCCCCCGAAAAGCCCCATCCCGCTCCGCGCGGAGAAAAACATCGCACGGCAAGCCCCACTCAGAGAACAGCAGTCAAAAATCGCGAAATCCATCCTTGACACGGATACGACTCATCCACTACCGTTTGGTTGTGGATAAGTTGGGGACAACATTTGCGGCTCTGTCTGATCCAACCCGTCGAGCGATGATCCAACACCTCTCCCACGGGCCTGCCTCTGTGCATGGATTGACGGAACCGTTTGCACTCTCGCAGCAGATGATTTCAAAACATATCGCCTACCTGGTGCGGGCGCGGATCGTCGTCAAGAAGAAGCGTGGACGGGAGAGTGTGTGCACGCTTCGGCCAGAGGCCATCAAGACAGTCAGCGACTGGGCGATGAGCTATCGCCGATTCTGGGAAGAGAGCTTCAGCAAACTGGATGTGGTTGTAAATCAAATGAAAAGGGAGGCCAGAGATGACAAAAAACACGGTTAACGAAATTGAGCGGATGGTCGTTACAAGAGTTTTCGATGCCCCACGCGAACTGGTTTGGAAGGCGTGGACAGACCCGAAGTACGTGATGCAGTGGTGGGGGCCGAAGGGTTTTACCGCGCCCGTTTGCAAGATGGATTTTCGCGTGGGAGGAAAATATCTCTTCTGCATGAGAGCGCCGGATGGGCAGGAACTCTGGACGGGTGGTGAATACCACGAGATTGTTCTGCACGAGAAGGTCGTCTTGTCGATGTACTTCTCTGACTCAGAGGGAAACAAGGTTGAGGCTGCGGACTATGGGATCGAACATGAGACCATCGACGATGCGCACGATATAGTTCTCTTCGAGGATTTGGGAAACGGCCAGACGAAACTGACGTTTATCGGCAATGAAGCGATGGAGAACGCAAAAGAAAGCGGGCAGGTAGAAGGCTGGAACCAGATACTCGATAAATTTGCGGCAGTGATTGCGGGGGTTAGCGCAGGCCAAATAACTAGTTGAACTTTCGACGGCGGAAGTTGGCGGCGCTCAGCTCTCGAGAGCGCTATCGTACGGTTCTTGATGTTTGGAGTCGTGCCTCCAACTCCCGCCGAAACGCCCCCTCCCGCTCCGCCACATACGCCCGATACCCCGCCGAATCCACAAACGAATTCCCCCCACCCGCCCGCATCCGCCGGACCTTCTCGACCATCCCGAAGTAGCTCCCATGCGCCCCCAAAAACACATCGCACGGCAGCCCGCGCAACGTCCGAAACGTCGCCCCATAATCCTCCGCAATCCCCGGATACGCCCGGTTCCCGACCAGCTTGTACCCCGGGTTCACATTCGGACTACCCACAATCACCACGTCGACCATCCGCCCACCGTCAGGCACCCGCAGCGTCCACGTCGTGCATCCCCGCGTGTGCCCGGCCGTCTTATGCGCCACCAACACCGTCCCACCCAGCCGCACCTCGTCGCCGTCGTGCAGCACCCGATCCACCTTCGCCGGATCGTAAGACGCCACCGCCCGCCCATACGCGAAGTCAGTCCTTCCACCCGTCTCGACCACCGAAACATCGCCGTCCATCACCATGTACTTCGCGCCCGTCAGCCGCTTGATCTCAGCGCTCCCCGCCGCATGATCCGAGTGCGCATGGCTGATCAGCAACACCCGCGTATCCGCAAACCGAAACCCAAGCTGCTCCACACTCCTCTCGATCAGCGGCACCGAACTCTTCAAGCTGCTGTTGATCAGGATGTTGCCCGCGGGCGTCACAACGAGATACGAAGCCAGATCCCGGCTACCCACGTAGTACAAATTCCCCGCCACCCGGTACGGCGGAAACGGCTCCGTCCACGCCGGATCCTGCCCCGCAAACAAGCTGCCCGTAAGCGCCCACAGCAACAAAACAAGCCGCAGAATCATCCACCCAGCATAAGTCCCAAACGCCCCCAAACCTAGACCACGGCCCGAATCACCTGACGCCCAAACCGCTCCATCTCCTCCCTCTGCGGGCTCATCTGCAGCAACACCAGATCCACCCCGACCGCCCGAAACTCCTCCACCCGCTCGCGCACCTGCTCCGGCGTCCCCACAAACCCGCTCCGCAGCCCGCGATTCGACACCGAATAATCCTTCAACGAGATCTCCGTCCCCAGCTTCGACCCCGTCACCCACTGCTGATAGTTCGCATACCCCCGCGCCGTCTGCCGCACATCCGTGATCCGCTCCACCTCGCGCAATGCCTCGGCCTCCGTGTCCCGCACCACCGCATACCCGCTCACACCATACGTCATCGGCGGCAAACCGAGCCGCGACCTCCGCTCGCGCATCTCGGCGATCTTCGCCCCCACCGCTTCCGGAGCATCGCCATGCATCAGGTACGCGTCGCACTTCGCCGCAATCAAGTTCTTCGCCGTCTCCGACTCACCACCCGCGTACATCGTCGGTCGCGGCTGCCGCACCGGCTTCGGACTCAACACATTCTCGCGTACATCGTAGATCTTGCCCTTGTACGAAAACCCCTGCTCCGCCCAGCACCCGCTCACTACATCGATCCACTCGCTCGTCCGCGCATACCGGTCGTCATGCTCGTCAAAGTGCACGCCGTACTTGGTCGCCTCATCCTTCCACCAGCTCGAAACCACATTCAACGTCAGCCGCCCGCCCGAGATCCGATCGATCGACGCCGCCTGCTTCGCCAACAGCGCAGGCGAGTGAAACGTCGGCCGCACCGCCACCATCAGCTCCAGCCTCCGGGTCACCGCCGCCAGCGCCGCCGCGGTCGACCACGCATCGAGCGAATCCGCCTCCACGCCCTTGATGTCGTTCAGGTTCAGCTCCGCGATCAACGTCAGATCGAACCCAATCTGCTCCGCCCGCACCGCCAGGTCGCGCGCATACTCCCACGTCGCCGGCATCCCTTCATCGTCCACATTGCGCAGCCACCCGCCAAACACCGGCAGCCAAAACCCATAGCGCATCAGCGCGCCTCCGCTTCGAGACCCACACTGATCGTGCTCCGCACCCGCCTGGCCGTATTTGCCTCCGCCGCCTCCCGCTCCAGCCAATCCGCCAGCCGCGCAAACGGATCGAACCCCACCACCTTCTCGCCGTCCGCGACAAAGTTCGAGAGCGCATTGATGTCGTAGTACACCCTCTGCCCATCGCGGTCGTCCACCATATACTCCACCCCGCCCAGCTCGATCCCGGCCCCCTCCATCATGCGCTCCACCTCCGCAATCACCTCCGGCTCCGGATCAAACCGCTCCACCGTCAACCCGCTCTTCACCGCATCCACCGCGCACGCCGCACGGTCCAGCTCCACCCCCATCGGCGTTCGGCAGATATCCGCCGGACATAGGTCAAACGTCTCGCCCGTAATATGTATCTTGATCGCGTACAAATAATTCCCGTTCAGAACCTCGACCCGAACGATATATGCTCCTCTCGCAGGCACAAACTCCTGCACCAACCCCGTCGTATCCATCCCCAGCATCAGACCGTCCCCCGATCGATCCCCAGACCGCGCCGCCACGGCTAGATCCTCCAGCCGGTCGAACCGCTTCACCCCCGCTCCACTGCCGCCGATATTCGGCTTCACCACCACCGGCCACCGTAGACCCTCGGCCGCCCTCACCGCCTGCTCCGCCCGATGGATCACCCGCGCCCGCGGATACGGCAGCCCCAACCCGTCCAGCATCACCAACTGCGCCGCCTTCGACAGCTCACTCCGAAACGCCCGCACGCCGTTGATCACCCGCACACCACGCGCGTGAAGATGCTCCAAAAACCCCATCGTGTAAAAAATCTGATCCCCATGCCCGCGATTCCACGCCGACGGACTCATCTTGTTCAGCACCACCGCATACTCGAGCTCCGGCCGATCCTCCGGACCATAGCTATGCTCCACCGCGTTCAGCTTCACATACGCCGTCCCCCTCCGGTCCAACTCCGCAAACAGCGGCTTAAACCAGTGCGGCTGCTCATAATAAATCGCAATCGGAAGCGCATCTTCTGTCGTTGGCATACCTGAATTCTAACCGCCAACGATAAGGCAGGTCAGCCTCTCACGAGACAGACATACCGAACCACTCGCAGAAGCACCTTCCGACGTTCCTGGCGACAAAGGCGTTTGAGGACTTGTGTTGAAGCAGGGCGGACGCGTCTCGCAGCTGCTACTTTCCTGCTGTCGCAAGCCCCCACTCCTTCTGAACATGCTCCTGAGCGTCCAACATTTGGATTGAAGGCTCGCCGTTCGGGGCAACCTTCAACACTAGTCGGCTTCGGCCTTCAACGTCTTTAAGCTGTAGGACAGAGGACTTGTCCTCAACGCGACCCAACACTACCCTTGTCTTCATCGGAGTGTGCTTCGAATCGAAGTCTGCCCAAGCGGCTTTCCGCTCGGATTCCGGCAAGCGAGCGATCCGTTCAGATGCGTCCATTCGCTCAATAATTGGAGCATCTTCGACATCATTCATTCTGATCATTGAAAACTTTCCGTTCCTCTCCTGGCCCGCGTCTACGGCGAAAACTTGATCTTGGTTGTACTGATCGAAGCTGAGATGAACGTTCGCTTCGGCTATTCTGCCATCCTTGTCGACGAAGGAACCGTAAATTAGTCCGCCCGCTTCGGTGCCTTCGTTGTTGTAGAAGTAGACACCAGCGCCTCTGCGGTCAGGCCGAGAATGTTCTTTACCTTTGAAGAATGATCCGGGCCGTGCGTCTTCGCTCGATAAGATCATCCGAGGTGTGCCGTCTGGCTCTACGACATTGATGCGATGGACTGTGATTTCGTCGAATTGACTTTTCTGCCGAGCACTTGCAAACCCGCAGAGAACTAGGGCACAGCAGATCAACGTGAGTGCCCCCGAATAGCAAACGAGGAAACGTTCTGAGAGCTTGGTGATCAAGACTGCCTCCGGAATGAGTGGTTACCCTGAGTACGCAGTCTGGTCGGTCTTGGTTCCGCTCTCTATGCCTCCAGCCCTCCGTAGCGGTCTACATCAGATGATCGCATCGTCCAAACAATTAGCACCACGTTGATCCGCGCAGGGTAACTGCACCAAATATGCTCGCTTCCAGCAACTCTCTACAATGCCTGCATGAGCGACCTGTCGATTCGCGAAGCGACCGAAGAGGATATCCCTGCAATCCTCGACCTCTACCGCACCTCCGGCATCGAAGGCGAAACCGCCTTCACCCCCGACGAGGCCCTCGCCCACCTGGCCTCTCTCAAGCGATACCCGTACCTCCGCATCTTCGTCGCCGAAACCGGCCAAACCGTCGCCGGCACCTACGAACTGCTCATCATGGACAACCTGGCGAAGCACGGTCGCAAGTCAGGCATCGTCGAAGCCGTCGCGGTCCATCCCGACCACCAAGGACGAGGCGTCGGTCGCGCCATGATGCAACACGCCCTCGAGCAATGCCGCCGCGCCCAATGCTACAAACTCACGCTCTCGAGCAACCTGAAGCGCGACGGTGCCCACCGCTTCTACGAAGCTCTGGGGTTCACACGACACGGATACAGCTTTCAAATAACTCTCCCCGAGTCGTAGACGCAACTTGCGGAAGCCCAGCTTTTACGCGGGCCTGGAGCCATGCGGCTTCTTCCTCTCCCCAACGGCGGCCCGTTCATCACCACACCCCCCCCCGCATCCAACCCCACCATGCGAGCCATCCAGATCCTTCACACCGGCGGCCCCGAAGCCCTCACCCTCCAAGACCTCCCCGGCCCCATCCCCTCCGCCCTTCTCGCCGCCACTCACTGTGCGTCCAGAACAAGAACATGTCGCTCGTACTCCCCAGCCAGATGCAGGAGCGCTCGATCAAACGTGGTGAGCACCAGCCCTTCCCGCACCGCAAGGCCGAGCAGGTAGGCATCGGTCACCTGATTGTGTCCATGGATCCGCTTCCGAAATGGTGCCGTTAGCGCCCCCCACTCCGCGGAGATCGGCTGAAACGTGTACCCAGGCCTCCGCCCAAGTCTCTCCAGCATGGCCGTCGCCTGTTCCATGCTGAGACCGCCGGTCTTCGGACGCGTGAAGAATCGCAATACGCCGGCTTCCGTAAAGGGGCATACCGACCATCGCAGTCCGGGCCGATCAAACCAGACTTCCGCTGCTGCATGATGAGCATGGCGCTCGTCCAAGAGGGCCAGCATCACGTTCACGTCCAGCAGGTATACCGTCGACCTAGGCAAAGTCGTCCTCGGAAAGCTCCTTGACCAGCTCAGGCGTGACGACTTTCTCGCCGTCCTGTTTCGCCCTGATCAACAAGCCGAGCCGGCTTTCTGTCAAGAGAGCCGACGGAGGTTCTGCCGCCTGTTCCGCCCGTCGCAGAAGTTCGCTGATCGCCGCACCCAGCGGAATACCCTTTGCACTCGCATACGTCGAGGCGAAGGTATATACATCAGTGTCCAAATTCACATTTGCCCTCATAAAGGTATCTTGCACCACACAACAATGTCGGTGCAATCTCTTAGCTCCGTGCACAGTTACGTTTCGGTTCCACGATAGTGCGCCGCCCGAGGAGAAGATAACCCACCCGCATCCAACCCCAACATGCGAGCCATCCAGATCCTCCAAACCGGCGGCCCCGAAGCCCTCACCCTCCAGGACCTCCCCGACCCCATCCCCGGCCCCGGCGAAGCCCTCCTCCGCATCGAAGCCTCCGGCGTCAACTTCATCGACACCTACCTGCGCGAGGGCCGCTACCCCGCACCCCTCCCCTACACCCTCGGCCAGGAAGCCGCCGGCGCCATCGTCTCGCTCGGCCCCACCATCGCC
>CAXTYQ010000081.1:0-15146 GCA_964248505.1 uncultured Acidobacteriaceae bacterium | reverse complement strand
TCGAGCCGCGGTGCGGCGCTCGGGCGCGGCGGGTTTGTGCCCTGGGCGTTCCCACCCTGCGTGTTCGGCCGGGGCCCGTTGGGGTTCGGATTGGGCTGCAGCGGCGGCATGTTCGCCGGCGCGGGCGGGTGCTCGGCGGCTCCCGGATTACCGCCAGGGCTGCTGCGCTGAGGAGGGGGGCTCGAACGCACCCCGTTGCTGGGACCGGGAGCTTCAGGATCAGGCTGCGGCGCGTGCTGGAGCCCCGGAATCTGCGGCTGCTGCAAGCTCCGCTGAAGTTCTGGCTGCTCGATCGGCGGCTGCGGCTGCTGCAGCGCGGCCAGCTGCTCGGGCGTCTCGATCGGCGTGCCGTCCGGTCCGAGAATCTGCATGCGAAAGAGGTGGCGCGTGGTGTCTTCCTGAAAGCGCAGCATCATCGCCTCAAACATCTCGAACGACTCTTTTTTGTAGGCGACCAGCGGGTCCTGCTGCGCGTATCCGCGAAGTCCGATGCCTTCCTTCAGATGATCCATCGCGAGCAGGTGGTCCTTCCACAGACCGTCGAGCACCGACAGCATCACGATGCGTTCGTGGTAGCGCATCGGGTTCTGCCCGAGGATCTTCTCCTTGATCGCATACCGTTCGCCGAGCCTTTCAAAGATGGTCTCGCCGAGCTGGTGCCGGTTCAGCGAGGTGAGATCGAGCTCGCTCTCAAGGCGCGCGCCGAAGTTGTCGTAGATCCCGTTGAACAGAGCTTCAGTCTTCCACTGGTCAGGATGCACCTTCTCGGGCGCGTTCTCGTCGAGCATGTTCGAGAGGATCGTCGAGACGTAGTCCTCCGTGATGAGCTGCCGCTGATCGACGCCCTCCATCAGCTGCCGGCGCAGGCCATAGACCGCCTCCCGCTGCTTGTTCATCACGTCGTCGTACTCAAGAACGTGCTTGCGCGACTCAAAATTCTGCGATTCGACCGCCTTTTGCGCGGCCTCGATGCGGCGAGAGATCATGCCGCTCTCGATCGGAACGCCCTCCTCCATGCCGAGGCGCTGGAGCAGGGTGGAGACCCACTCGCGCGCGAAGATGCGCATCAGGTCGTCTTCAAGCGAGAGGTAAAAGCGGCTGGCGCCCGGGTCGCCCTGACGTCCGGCGCGACCGCGCAACTGGTTGTCGACGCGGCGGGATTCGTGCCGTTCGGTGCCGAGGATGTGCAACCCGCCGGCGGCGACGACCTCGTCGTGCTCCTTCTGCGCGGCTCCGGAGTGGGCGGCGGTGGCGGCGTCCCAGGCCTCCTGCGTCACCTCAAACTCCTGTCCGGAGTAGTAAAAGCGCACCATGCCAGGACCGGCCACGGGCGAGATCGCGCCTTCAGCAGGAGAGACGGCGCGGGCCTGCGATCGCCGCACAAGATCCTGCCGAGCCATGAAGTCGGCGTTGCCGCCGAGCAGGATGTCGGTGCCGCGGCCGGCCATGTTGGTCGCGATGGTGACCATGCCGAGCCGGCCCGCCTGCGCGACGATCTCGGCCTCCTTCTCGTGGAACTTCGCGTTCAGGACGACGTGCCGGACGCCCTTGCGCTTCAAGATCTCGGAGAGAAGCTCGGACTTTTCAATCGATGTGGTGCCGACCAGAACGGGCTGCTTGGCGTCGTGAAGGCGCTGGATCTCGTCGGCCACGGCGAAGTATTTTTCCTTGGCCGTGCGGAAGACAACATCCTGGTTCTCGAGGCGCAGCATCTGCCGATTGGTCGGGATCACGACGATCTCGAGCTTGTAGATCTTGTCGAACTCCGCCGCTTCCGTCTCCGCGGTTCCCGTCATGCCGGAGAGCTTCTTGTACATGCGGAAGTAGTTCTGAAAGGTGATGGTGGCGAGCGTCTGGTCTTCCTTGCGGATGGCCACGCCTTCCTTGGCCTCGACCGCCTGATGCAGGCCGTCGGACCAGCGGCGCCCAGGCATCAGGCGCCCAGTGAACTCGTCGACGATGATGACTTCACCGTCTTTGACCACATACGCGACATCGCGCTTGTAGAGCGAGTGCGCCTTGATGGCGACCTCGACGTGGTGCTTCAGATCCCAGTTCTCCGGGTCGGCGATGTTGCCGATACCGAGCAGACCCTCGATCTTCTCCCAGCCCTCGTCGGTCACGGTGATGGCGCGCGTCTTCTCGTCGACCACGTAGTCGCCGGACCAGGTCTTCTCTTCGAGCGTTTCGATCAGTTCGCCGCGTTCGAGCTCGGGGATGATCAGGTTCACGCGAGCGTACTTGTCGGTCGTCTGGTCGGTCGGGCCGGAGATAATCAGCGGCGTGCGCGCTTCATCGATCAGGATCGAGTCAACCTCGTCGACGATGCAGTAATACTGTCCGCGCTGCACCATATCCTGAAGCTCAAACTTCATGTTGTCGCGCAAGTAGTCGAAGCCGAACTCGTTGTTGGTGCCGTACGTAATGTCCGAGCCGTAGGCTTCGCGGCGCTGCTCGTCCGAGAGATCGTGGACGATGACGCCGACCGACAGGCCGAGAAAGCCGTAGATCTTGCCCATCCACTCGGCGTCGCGCTTGGCGAGGTAGTCATTCACCGTGACCACGTGGACGCCGCGGCCGGCGAGCGCGTTCAGGTAGCAGGGAAGCGTGGCGACCAGCGTCTTACCTTCCCCGGTCTTCATCTCGGAGATCTTGCCCTGGTGGAGCACGACCCCGCCGATCATCTGCACGTCGAAGTGGCGCATGCCGACGGCGCGCCGGCCAGCCTCGCGGACGACCGCAAAGGCCTCGGGCAGGATGTCGTTGAGAGCGGCCTTTTCCGCGGCGTAGATCTCGGCCTGGACCTCGGGCGCACGGGCCTCGACCGGATCGGACGGAACAGTCACCTTGCTAACCGCCTCGGCGACGCGCGTGCGGAACTCGACCGTCTTTAGGCGAAGATCGTCGTCCGAAAGCGCCTCCATGCTCGGTTCGAGCGCGTTGATCTGGGCGACGGTGGGCATCAGGCGCTTGATGGCGCGTTCGTTGGAGGTACCGAAAACCTTGCTGATCGCTTTGTTGAGCACTTGCGGGCTTGTCCTTCTTGGGCCAGTTCTGCCCAATCTCTAGTGTAAACGGTTGCGGCCCTGAGGGGAGCCTAGCGGCCCCGACGAGGAGCCGGACGAGCGCGCCGGAGAGGGGCTCCCCTGGCACGTTCTTCCTGCCGCGGAGTAGTATTGCGGCGTTCCACTGCCTGATGTGCCTGACCTGCCGAGGTGAGCCATGCGGTCCTGTCCTCTTCCGAAACTGCCTCGAATCTCCGCCCAGACGCTCCGTTTCCTCTCCCTCGTGCCGGCTCTGGCCTCGGCGCTTCTGCTGAGCTCTTGCGGCGGTGTGGCCGTTCGCCCAAGCGCGACGGCCGCGTTCGGCAACACGGTCACAGGCCGGCTCCACGGCGGGCAGCAGCCGGTCGCCGGTGCGTCCGTTCAACTATGGGCTGTGGGAACCGCCGGCAACGGGTCGGCCTCGATGCCTCTGCTCGCACATCCGGCCGTCACCGACGCGGGCGGAAACTTCTCGATCCCTGCAACGTACATCTGTCCTTCGAGTTCGTCGCTCGTGTACCTGACCGGAACCGGCGGCAACCCCGGTCTGGCCGGTACCGTGAACAACACGGCGATCGCATTGATGGCTGCCGTATCCCGGTGCGGCGACCCCAACGGACCGGCGTTTGTCGATATCGACGAGGTGACGACGGTGGCTGCCGTGACCGCGTTTGCACCGTACATGACGGCGATCGACCACGTCGGCGCGGCCGATCCGATCGGGATGGCCGCTGCGTTTCACCTCGCAAACTCGTTGGCCAACACAGCAGCGGGCGCGGCGGGCGGACCTGCGCTCGCCGGGGGGATGGCAGCACCGACGACCACCATCAACACCTTGGCCGATCTCCTCGCCGCGTGCGTCAACACGCCCGGAGGCACGGCCGGCGACGGCAGCCTCTGCGGCACGCTCTTCCTGAACGCTGGCGGGCCAAGCACCACGGACACAGCTGCCGCCATGCTCGCGATCGCCAACCACCCGACGCGCAACGTCTCCGCCTTGTTTGGTCTCCTGTCGCCGGTCAGTCCGTTTCAGCCGATGCTGTCCTCGGCTCCGGCGAGCTTTGCCGCGACGTTGACCAACGCACCCCTCACCGCCGATCCGGTCATCTCTCCAAACCCGGGATTTGTTCTCCCCGGTCAGACCTTCACCTTTACGATCACCGACAGCACACCGGGAGCGGTGATCTACTACGTTCCCAACCCTCCCGGCAACGTCGACCCAATGATCTACACGGGGCCGCTGACAGCGCCGCAAGGCAACTTTTCGATCACCGCGTTTGCCGTCGCGCCCGGTTTCCTCTCGAGCAACACTGTCCTGGCAGGGCAGGAAGACATCGGCCATGTTCCAACGCCGGTCTTCAACCCGGCCCCAGGCTTTATCCCACTTGGCCAAGCCGTCACCATTACCGATTCAGCTCCAGGTGCGGTGATCCATTACACGTTGGACGGAACGAACGCGACCGCAACCTCGCCGGTCTATACCGGCCCGATTACGATTGAAGGCGCAGTGTCGATCAGTCTCTACCTGACCGCGCCTTCATTCGACTACAACCAGGCTGTGGCAAATTACTTGACAACCTCACCGCCGCAGCAGCCGTATATCTACTCCGTGGCAGGGGGCGGTACTCTGCAGCCGTGCGGCTTGACTCCACCGTGGCTGTGTCCCGGGTACTACGGCGAGGGCGGGCCGGCCACGGCAGCCGTGTTCGGGCTGCACTCTATCGGCGACCTGGTCTTCGATTCCACCGGCAATCTCTATGTGGCCGGGACCCGCCTCGACAGGATCGATGCGGCGACGGGTGTGATCACGCGCGTGCGCTACGGCGTCGACCAGTTCAACGTTCAGTTTCCGCTGGCCATCGACCGAAATGACAACCTCTACTTTTTTGCACAGCAGAGTCAGTCAATTCAAGCAAGCTTGATAGAGCTAAACGCCCTGACCCACGTGACCTCTACAATCGCTACGTTCTTTGCGGCCGCAGGTACCTATCGGCTGGCCGTTGACAGCGCCGGACATGCATTTGTCTCCTTTGAGAGCGGACATACGGTCGTGCGAGTCGACGCGGTGAGCGGAGCCCTCACGACCTTCGCCGGAACGGGAACCCAGGGCTTTAGCGGCGACGGCGGCCCGGCAACGGCAGCGGATCTGAACGCACCGGGTGCGATGGTCTTCGACAGCTCGGACAATCTCTACATCGCCGATGCCGGCAACGCCCGCATCCGCAGAGTCGACCATGCTACCGGCGTGATCACAACCATCGCCGGCGGCGGCCCCGGACCCTTTCTACTCGACGGCGTGCCGGCCACCAGCACTATCCTGATAGGACCGACTGCGCTTGCCTTGGATAACGCGGGCAACCTCTATGTCGCGGACGGACCCGGCCGCAATGGGACAAATCCACTGCCTCTTCGCAAGATCGACACCGCCGGCATCATCACGACGGTGGCAGGTCAGAATCCGAACAGCCTCTACTTAGGTTCGGATATGACTGACGGTAAGCCGGCGAGCACGGCAGAACTTCTGATTGTCCTCGACCTTGCTGTTGGCCCGGATGGCAACCTCTACCTTGCGGATGATTGGAACAACCGCATCCGGGAGATCGTCTTCCACTAATTGCGCCTCGCTTTGTGCGGCCTACTACAACCCGGACAACGGCATCGTATGAGGGGATCGAGAGGTGCCTGCGACACAGGCGCCGAGAGGGAGACTAGGGTTTGGAATACGTGAATCTAGGCAAGACCGGGTTGGAGGTCTCGCGCATCTGCCTCGGCTGCATGACCTACGGCCGCGCGCCGGAAGGCGAGCTCAACGCGCCGGGGCGGCATGCGTGGACGCTCGACGAGGAGGGGAGCCGACCGTACTTCCAGCAGGCGCTCGATCTCGGGATCAACTTCTTCGACACCGCCAACGTGTACTCGAGCGGCGCGAGTGAAGATGTGCTCGGGCGATTCCTGAAGGAGCACGTGCGCCGCGAGTCCGTGGTCATCGCGACCAAGGTGCAGGGCGTCATGCGGCGCGAGCCCAACGGCGGCGGCCTCAGCCGCAAGGCCATCCTGTTTGAGTTGGACCAGAGCCTGCGGCGGCTCCGGACGGACTTCGTCGACCTCTACCAGATCCATCGCTTCGACCCCAAGACGCCGATCGAGGAGACGCTCGAGGCCCTGCACGACGCCGTCAAGGCCGGCAAAGTCCGGTACATCGGAGCGTCCTCGATGTACGCGTGGCAGTTCGCAAAGGCGCTCTATCTCGCCGACCGGCACGGCTGGACGCGCTTCGTCTCCATGCAGAACCACTACAACCTGCTCTACCGCGAAGAAGAGCGCGAGATGTTCGGTCTGTGCGCCGAGGAGCGCATCGCCGTTCTTCCGTGGAGCCCGCTCGCGCGCGGCCGCCTGGCCCGGCCCTGGCAGGCGGAGAAGACCGATCGCTCGGAGACGGATCGCTTCGGCAAAACGCTCTACGGCGCGACCGAGTCGTCCGATCACGCGGTCGTCGGCCGGCTCGAGGCGATGGCCAAGGAGAAAGGCCTCGCGATGGCAACTCTGGCGCTCAGCTGGATGCTGTCCAAGCCGGCCGTGACCTCGCCCATCGTGGGCGCCAGCAAGCCCGGCCATCTTGCTGACGCCGTGCGCGCGCTCGACGTGCACCTGACGCCCGAGGAGATCGCCGAACTCGAACATCCGTACCTGCCGCATCCGGTGCTTGGCTTCAGCTAAGGGAGACGTTGTGTGAGCGTACGCCGCGTCCTTCGTCTCTCGATCTCTCGTCTTCTCCTCTCGGTGCGCAGCCACGCTGTCCACGCGCTCTGCATCGCCGGAGTTCTTGCCCTGGCGATCTCGGCCGCAAGCCCACAGCAGACCGCCGGCTCCGGTTGGACGGTGCGTCCGGAGTGGGTGCGCGCGCATGAAGAGTTTCTCGCAAGCGATGTGCTCCACGGTCGCGGAAGCGCCACACGCGACGAGGAGATCGCAGCAACCTACGTCGCGAGCGAGTTCATAGGCTATGGTTTGCGCCCGGCGCCCGGCATCGCCGGATATCTACAGACAGCCGCGATCGTCTCGTCCACGGTCAACGGTCGGACCAAGCTGTCGCTGGTCCAGCACCCCGGTGAAGGTCGGCCCGAGCGAACGACCTCGAACGCGATCGGATTTCTGCCGGGCACCGATCCTCGGAGCGGGACCATTCTCCTTTCGGCGCACCTCGATCACCTCGGTGTAGGGAGACCGGTCAATGGGGACGCGATCTATAACGGCGCCGATGATGACGCGTCCGGCACAACGGCGGTTCTGGAGCTGGCGCACGCTCTGGCGGCAGGGCCCAAGCTGCGGCGAAACATCTTGTTTGTCTGCTACGGAAGTGAGGAGGCCGGCGAGCTGGGGTCCACCTACTTCGGTCAGCATCCGCCGGTGCCGATCGCGAGCATCGTCGCAAACCTCGAGTTTGAGATGATCGGCCTCCAGGACCCGAAGTTGCCGAAGGGCACGCTTCTTTTGACCGGTTGGGAGCGCTCCGATCTCGGTCCCACATTGCGCAAGCACGGTGCGCGGCTGGGTCCCGATCCCTACCCCGAGCAGCACTTCTTTGAGCGCTCCGACAACTATGCCCTCGCGCTTCAGGGCGTGGTCGCGCACACTGCCGCGGGCTGGGGAACGCCGCCGACGTATCATCAACCGAGCGACGATCTCGCGCATCTGGACCTCGCCCTGATCACGTCCGCCATCCAGAGCCTGGTCGAGCCGGTGCGTTGGCTGGCATCGAGCGACTTCAGACCGTCCTGGAACCCGGGTGGGCGGCCAGAGCCGGGCAAAAAGCGCTAGATCTGAACAGGAGAGGGAAGAAGATGACCGAGACAACCACCGAGAGCGCGGAGCAATTTGCCAAGCGGAACGGATCGCGATTCGTCGAAGAGCTGAAGGATCTACTGAGGATTCCATCCGTTTCAACCGATCCGGCCCATGTGGGCGATGTCCGGCGCGCGGCGGAGTTCTGCGCCGACGATCTGCGCCGGATCGGCATGAGCCGGGTCGACCTGATCGAAACCTCCGAGGCCGAGACCATGATCGCGGCGACTGAGGGACCGGCGCGCCGGGTGCCCATGCGCATCGGCCATCCGCTGGTTCTGGCGGAGTGGATGGAGGCAGGTCCGGGCAAGCCGACCGTGCTCTGCTACGGCCACTACGACGTACAGCCGGCCGAGCCGCTCGATGAGTGGAGGAGTCCGCCGTTTGAGCCGACCGAGCGCGACGGCAACCTCTATGCGCGCGGCGCGGTCGACGACAAGGGCCAGATGTGGATGCACGTCAAGGCGATCGAAAGCCTCTTCGCCGCGGGCAAGGGCAGGCTTCCCGTCAACGTACGCGTCATCCTCGAAGGCGAGGAAGAGGTCGGCGGCGAAGGCATCGCGCGCTTCGTCCGCACCCGCGGCGCGGAACTCGCGGCCGACGTCGCCCTGGTCTCCGACACGGAGATGTTTGCGCCGGAGCTGCCCACCCTGTGCGTCGGCCTGCGCGGCATGATCTACACCGAAATCGAGGTGCGCGGCGCCCGGACCGATCTGCACAGCGGCATCTACGGCGGAGCTGCCCCCAACGCCTTTATGGCCCTGGCGCAGATCATCGCCAAGCTGAAGGACGACGAGGGCCGCCTCCTCATCCCCGGCATCTACGACCAGGTCGAGGCCCCGACAGCCGACGAGCTGCGCGCGTGGCGGGCGCTGCCGTTCGACGAAGAGACCTACCGCGAGGCCGAGGTCGGCTCCGTCGCGTTGACCGGCGAACCTGAGTTCTCTGTGCTGGAGCGGACGTGGGCGCGACCTACGCTCGATGTGCATGGCATGCCCGGAGGGTTCATCGGAGCGGGCGCGAAGACCGTGATCCCCGCCCGCGCCGTCGCCAAGGTGAGCCTCCGTCTGGTGCCCGGCATGACGCCCGAGAACACCTTTCAGCTGCTCACGGACTACGTCGCGACCATCGTTCCCAAGGGCGTCGATGTGAGCGTTCGGCTGATCCATGCCGGCGAACCGATCGTCGTCTCGACCGAGAACGCGTACGTGCGCGCGGCCACCGAAGCCATGCGCGAAGTCTGGGGCAAAGAGACGGTCTTTGTGCGCGGCGGAGGTTCGATCCCGATCGTCGGCGACTTCGTCCGCGAGCTCGCGACCCCGACCGTGATGATGGGCTTCGGTCTGCCGGACGACAACCTCCACGCGCCCAACGAGAAGTTTCACCTCGCAAACTTCCACCGCGGCATCCTGTCGATCATCGGATTCCTCCAGCGCGTCGGGGATCTGGGCCCTGCTCGCGCCTAGATCGCGCCGCGGCGTGATCGGATACGTGCTTGCCGGGGGCCGGAGCTCCCGCATGGGTGAGGACAAGGCCGCGCTCCGTCTCGGCGGCCAGACGCTTGTCGAGATCGCCGCCGGCAAGCTTCAGCCGTGCTGCGACGATGTGGTTGTGGTGTGGGGAGAGCGCGACCTCGGCCCCGTCGGCGACCGCAGGATCCGCGACCTTCACCCGGGATGCGGTCCCATCGGCGGCATGGAGGCGGCGCTCGCCGATCTCTGCCAACAGAGCGCGAGTTGGGCAATGTTTGTTCCGGTCGACATGCCTCTGGTGCCGCCGGGCCTGCTCGGTTCGCTCGTCAACCGCTGGCTCACGGACCCGACGAGGAGACGCGTGTGCCTGGCCGAGGTAGGCGGGCGAGTGCAGCCGCTGCTGAGCTTGCTCCACGCCGAGATCAGACCGTACCTTCAGAGATCGGTCGCGGCCGGCATCTATAAGGTGGCGCCGGTTCTGTTCGCGGCGGCTGGAGATCTGGCCCGGGAGCGGGATCTCGCCATCGAGGACACCCTCCAGATCGAGAGGCCGGAGGCGGCCGACGCCGGTTCGGGCTGGACGCCGACCGCGGAGGAGCGCCGGACAGAACGGCTCTGGTTCCACAACGCGAACACGCCGGCGGAATTTGGCGAGATCGAGCAACTTCTCCGAGAGCCGGAGACGCAGCTCTGACCTAAGTAACGTGACAACAGCAAAAGTTCCTCGATATTCGGCGCCGATCGGTGCATCTTAATAAGAGCGAAAGTATAGCGAAGCTCGGCAGACTTCCCGGCCATTTCACTCAGGAGAGCCGGGGCTGTCAGGAAAGGCAGGAGTATGGCAGAACAGGATCGGCAAAACGGTGCAGACGATCAGGAGACGGCCGCCCCTGATGGGTCAACCAGCCTTCACAACCACATGTCCCAGGCCCGCGACATCAGCGGTCATGTGGTCTCGTCCGACAGTCCGAACGGAATGTATGTCGGTGATTCAGGCTACGGAAAGGGAGATCATGGGGTGCCGCACGACGCATCCGCGCCTCTGATCGAAGGCATCTCCCCCGAGGTCGCCCCGGCGGTCGGAGAGTTCATGGAGCAGGCCGCTCAGCAGAACGAAGCTGCGGCGGAGGAGCTCTCAAGCGAGCAAAAGGGCCAATCCTACATCTCGTTCGAGCATGTGTCGAAGTCGTTCGGGAGCTTTGTCGTGCTCGAAGATGTCAACTTCCACGTGAATTCGGGCGAGACGCTCTGCATCCTTGGGCGCAGCGGCGTCGGCAAATCGGTCTCTCTCCAGCTTCTGCTGGGATTCCTAAAGGCGGACTCCGGTGTGATCCAAGTCGCCGGCGACGATATCACACGGTACAGCGAGCGGGATCTGCAGGCGATCCGGCGCAAGGTCTCCATGGTCTTTCAGAATGGAGCCCTATTCGACTCGATCACCGTGGGCGAAAACGTCGCTTTCCCACTGCGCGAGCGCGGCGATCTGGCCGAAGATCAGATGACCCAGGTAGTCAAAGGCCTATTGGAGATGGTCGGCGTCGCCGGCATGGACAACCTCCTTCCCAGCGATCTTTCGACCGGCATGAAGCGCTCCGTGGCGATCGCCCGGGCTCTTGCCAGTCAGCCCGAGGCAGTGTTGTACGACGAGCCGACGACCATGGTCGATCCGCTCATGGGTCATCTTCTGGGCGATCTGATCGAACGTCTGAAGGCGCAGCTGCACCTGACCAGCATCGTGGTAACCCACGACATGCGTCTGGCCAGGAAGCTGGCCGATCGCGTCGTGTTTCTCCATGACGGAAAGGTCCGTTTCTTCGGAACCATGCAAGAGATGGAAAAAAAGGAGGACCCCATGCTCCAGGAGTTTTTAGCCTTGGATGAGCTACTTCTTCCCATTTGATGCTGGACGGTAATAGTTACCATAGGTTACCAATGTGTTTCATTTGTGGCCGATGGCATTGCATCGTAACTAGGGATATGCTTAGGAAATAAATAAAGGTACGGCATGCTGACACTGAGGTGGGATGTTCGGCACGACTTCCCGGCATGGATAGTGTCTACACAAGAGCTATCGCATACGATGCTCCGATGTCGCTGTCCCAGGCACGTATCAGAGGTGTGCTGACCCTGTCTTTCAAGCAGTTCCCGAACAACGGTGCGGGTCTTCCGCACACAGATTTGAAGCTAAACAGGACAGAGTGCACTTGAGGTCCATCGCGTGGCGACACCAGACTATATAGATCACACAGTTGCCTCCGGTCGGCAGCTAAGTGGCGTGGGTGCGGAACGTCGGCGAAGCGCGAACTCCCGTACCGGCTGGCTGCACCGACCGTCCGTCACCGGTCTGATCTGGGGTTCCTTCGATCTTCTGACCGCCCTGGTCGCGTGGCTGCTTGCCTTGCGGATACGGGTCGCGATCCCCGAGGACGTCGGCCCCGTCGGCGTGCTTCCATTGCTGTTCCAATCCTCTCCTCGGGTCGCGTTCTTCTACGTTCTTTGGTTTGGTCTTTGTCTCGTCTTCTTTACGCGCTCGTACGGCTTGTACGGTCCCGTCCATCACCGCAGCGGTCTTCATGAGCAGAGAATGACCGTCCAGGCCACGTTGACGGCCGGGTTGATCCTGTGCGGGACGCTCTATCTCTGGCATGATCTGGCAGTCTCCCGCCTGGTCATAGCGCTTCTCGTCATGCTCACCGGAACCATGATCTGCCTGCGCCGGGCGCTTTGGCGGCACATGGCCTACCGTCGCTTCCGTTCCGGCATTGAAACGCGCAACGTGATGATCGTCGGCGCCGGGCGGGTCGGCCACGCCCTGCGCAATCACCTCGAGTCGCTCCAGCACCTCGGTTTCCGCTTCAAGGGTTTTGTCGCGCTCACCGAACGCGAGGCGGAATCGGGCGACGCGGACGTGATCGGCGACATGCGCAACTGCCTCTCCCTTGCGCGATCCCTCTTTGTCGACGAGATCTTTCTCTCTGTCCCCGCCGACAAGCGTCTTGTCCTGCAGCTCGTCGAAGAGGCGCGGGGCGCCGGCATCGACGTCCGGGTCGTTCCAGATCTCTACGACGGCCTGGCCTGGAACGCGACGGTCGAGTACATCGGCCAGTTCCCGACCATTCCGCTCCATCGCCGGGAGTTTCCCATCGGCGCCTTTCTCTTCAAGCGCGCGCTCGACATCACGGTCGCCTCCCTCGCTCTCTTGATCGCCTCGCCGGTGATGCTGGCCATCGCCATCGCGGTCAAGCTCGGCTCGCCCGGGCCCGTCTTCTACCGCGCCCAGCGCATCGGTCGCAAGGGCCGCACCTTTGTCTGTTACAAATTCCGAACCATGGTCGCCGAGGCGGACCGGATGAAGGCGGAGCTCGAACACATGAACGAGCGCGAAGGCGTCCTGTTCAAGATCGAGAACGACCCGCGCGTCACCTCGATCGGTCGCCGTCTGCGGAAGTACTCGCTCGACGAACTACCGCAGTTCTACAACGTCCTTCTCGGCGACATGAGTCTTGTCGGGCCGCGTCCGCCGATCGCCTCCGAGGTCAAGCAGTACGACCTTCCGCATCTGCGGCGGCTCGATGTTCTGCCCGGCATCACCGGTCTCTGGCAGGTCGAGGCGCGGCAGGATCCGTCGTTCGACAGCTACATCTCGCTCGACACGGCGTACGTCGAAAACTGGAGCTTGTGGCTGGATCTCAAGATCCTCGCGCGCACCGTCGGCGTCGTCTTCAGCGGAACCGGCAGCTGATGGGAGTCTAAACTGGACCTGTGAAGATCGCGCTCGCCCAGATCAATCCGACCGTCGGGGACTTCTCCGGAAATACACAGAAGATCCTCAGCTTTGCCGAGCGCGCGGGTGGGTTGGGCGCCGACCTTGTGCTCTTTCCGGAGCTGTCGATCTGCGGATATCCGCCGGCCGATCTGCTTGAAAAGGACTCCTTTGTCGCGCGCGCGGAGGCTGCCGTCCGTGCCGTCCAGGCCTGGACCGCCGTCCGTGGCCGGCCCGCCATCCTCTGCGGCTCGGTGATGCCGACCGGCGCCGACGCCGGCAAGCGTGTGCGCAACGTCGCGGTCTTGCTCGCCCACGGCGAGATCTGTGCAACCCAGGCAAAGACGCTTCTGCCGTTCTACGACGTCTTCGATGAGCAGCGCTACTTTGAGCCCGCCGACGCGCACACCCTGGCGGTTCTCGACGGCCGGCCGCTCGCGATCACGGTCTGCGAGGACATGTGGAACGACAAGGGCTTCTGGCCGCGGCGGAGATACACGCTCGACCCCGTCGAGAGCCTGATGGCCGAGTGGGACCGGCAACCGCCCGAGCTCGCGCGCTGCCCGCGCATCCTCCTCAACATCTCGGCCTCGCCGTTCTGGGGCGAGAAGCGCACGCTCCGGCGCGAGATGCTCCTAGCCCTCGCCGAACGGCATCAGGCGTCCGTGTTTCTGGTCAACCAGGTGGGCGGCAACGACAGCCTGATCTTCGACGGAACCTCGCTCGCTGTCTCAGCCGAAGGACACGTCCTGGCGGAAGCAAAATCCTTCGCCGAAGACCTCGTTCTGGTCGACACAGCCCTGGTTGACACAGCCCCGATCGCCCCGGCCTCGAACACTGCAGCCCGAGACGATGCAGCCGCATCCGAGATCGCCGCGACGTGGGACGCGCTCGTGCTCGGAACGCGCGACTATGTCCAGAAATGCGGCTTCAAGAAGGCCTTGGTCGGCCTGAGCGGGGGCATCGATTCGGCGCTGGTGGCGGCCATTGCGGTCGCGGCGCTCGGCGCGGAGAACGTGGTGGGCGTCGGCATGCCGAGCGAGTTCTCCTCCACCGGATCGATCGACGACGCGCGCGCTCTGGCCGCGAATCTTGCCATCCGGTTCGAGGTGCTCGCCATCCACGAGGTCTTCTCCGGGTACATGGACGTGCTCGGTCCAGTGTTCGCGGGAACCCCCTTCGGCCTGGCCGAGGAGAACCTGCAAGCGCGCATCCGCGGAGCTCTCCTGATGGCGATGTCCAACAAATTCGGAGCTCTGGTGCTGACAACCGGCAACAAAAGCGAGATGGCCACCGGCTACTGCACACTCTACGGCGACATGGTCGGCGGCCTGGCGGTCATCGGCGATGTGTGGAAGACGCGCGTCTACCAGCTGTGCGCGTACAGCAATCGCGAGCGCGAGGTCATTCCGCAATCCACGCTTACCAAGCCGCCTTCCGCCGAGCTGCGGCCCGGGCAAAAGGACACTGACTCGCTTCCGCCGTACGACGTCCTCGACCCGATCCTCGAGGCGTATGTGGAGCGATACCGCTCGGCCGAAGAGATCAGCGCGGACGTGGGCGCAGACCTCGAGCAGGTACGCGCGGTGCTCAAGCTGGTCGAACGAAGCGAGTACAAACGGCAGCAGGCCGCGCCCGTTCTGAAAGTAACCCGAAAATCGTTCGGCAACGGCCGAAGATTTCCGATCGCGGTCAAGGTCGAAGTCTAGCAACCAAACGCTCTCAGACAGAGAGCAGAGGAGAATCAGAGGCGTGGCAGGAAAAATGTTGGCGGCGGTTGTTGCAGGTCTGATGGATCTGATGGGATGTTCGGCGGTTCAAGGTGTGGCGCAGACGGGAGCAGGAGCAGGCGGTGCGACCACGCCCGCGACACCGCCGGCCGCTCAGACGCACCCCCCCGCGGAAGCGAGCCCGGCCGACCCGTTCCCGCCCGTGAACCCGAGGGACTTCACCCCGCACACCCCCACCGCTCCGACCCTCCACGCGTTTCTCCGTGCGCCCTGGGGCTACGACACGAACCGCATC
>CAXTYQ010000080.1:0-15732 GCA_964248505.1 uncultured Acidobacteriaceae bacterium | reverse complement strand
AGGCCTGGTTTAGGCTGCCCTTTCAACAACTACATCAATAGGAGAACTGCCCTAGCCCCGACAAACGCGCTTGTCGTCAGTTGGCGAGCCCCGCCTGTTCCCAATCCGCGTCCGGGTGGCCAACTCATCCCATGCGACCTCCGGGTACAGATTTATCCCGTCACCGCTAAGCGCTCACATTAGTTTATCCAGCGTGATCGGTAGATCGCGAACGCGCTTTCCGCACGCGTTGTAGATTGCGTTCGCAACTGCGGCGCCGGTGCCTGTAATGCCGATCTCCCCGATGCCGCGTGCGCCCATGGGCGTGTGCGGGTCGGGAATATCGGTCCACACGATGTCGATCTCCGGCACATCCATGTGTACGGGAATGTGGTACTCGGAGAGGCTCGGATTGGCGATGCGTCCGGTGCGCTCATCGAACTGGGTCTCTTCCATCAACGCGAGCCCGAGCCCCATGATGATGCCGCCGCGAAACTGGCTGGCGGCCGTCTTCGCATTCAGAATGCGGCCGCAGTCGAAAGAACCGAGAAAACGGCTGACCCGCGTTTCGCCCGTAATCGCGTTTACGCGCACCTCGGCAAACATTGCCCCAAAGGAATGCATCGCCCAATGCATGACTTCGAGCGGCGGAGGTGCGCTCCCCTGTACCGTGATCGATTCACGCTGCGCGCGCCACAGAATCGAGGCGTAGCTCTCGCATTGGCTAGGGTCGTCCCGCTTGCAAAGCGAGGCATTGCGGCCTTCAACCTCGTCCGCACCCAAGCCGTGCAGAGGTGAGCTCTTGCCGACCAGCTTGAGCAACTCCTTGTTGAGTTCCTGCTGTGCAGCAATCACCGCGGCACCGATGGAGGCGGTCTGCGAGGATCCCCCGGCAAGAAACGAACCGGCAAACGACGAGTCACCGTACTTGACCCGAACGCACTCCAAACCGAGGCCCAGCCGCTCGGCGGTCACCTGAGCCTGCACCGTGGCGGTCCCCATGCCCATCTCATGCGCCGCGATATCCACTGTGGCGAAGCCGTCCTGAGTCAGGGTGAGGCGAGCTTCGCCACCGGGCATACGGTAGTAGGGATAGGTCGCTGTCGCACAACCCATGCCAACCATCCACTCGCCCTCGCGGCGCGTTCGTGGGATGAGGTCGCGCTTGTCCCAGCCGAAGCGTTTCGCGCCGGCTCGGTAGGCCTGCACAAGATTCCGTGACGAGAACGACTTACCCTGGGTCGGGTCCTTGTCCGGCTCGTTGCGCATGCGGAACTCGATTGGGTCGAGCTTCAGATGTTCGGCCATCTCGTCAACCGTGCACTCCAGTGCAAAGGTCCCGATCGACTCCCCGGGTGCGCGCATAAAAGTGTTGGCCAGCATGTCCATGTCTGCGACCTGCTGCCCGATTTTGTAGCTTTTGGTTGCATACAGATGCCGCGCGGGAAAGGTGAACTGCTCGGGGCAATCGTTGTGCGTGGTCATGGCTGTCGTGCCGGTGTGGATGAGTGATTGAATACGTCCATCCGCATCAGCACCGATGGCGACCCTCTGCTCTGTGGTAGTGCGGCCGCCCACGATGCGGTAGACGCCTTCGCGCGAGAGCACGATTCGTACCGGCCGGCCCGCGAGCCTGGCGGCGGCAGCGCCCAACACGTGATGAAACCACAGGGTCTTGCCGCCGAACCCGCCACCCACATACGGTGAGGAGACGTGCACCTTCTCCTCGGAGATCCCGAAGACCTGGCCAAGCGTCCACGCTGTCTGCTGCACCGCCTGCGAAGCGTCATGCAGAAAGAGTTCATCGCCGTCCCAGAAGAGCGTGGCGGCATGCAGTTCAATGGCGTTGTGGTTGTAGCGGGGCGTGCGGTAGATGGCATCCACCCTGTACGCAGACGCGGCGAGCGCGGCCTCCGCATCGCCGCTCGTCACCTCGGGCTCTTCGCCCAGGATCGTATCCGGCTTGTGTGCGTTCCGCTTGGCCTCAGCAAAGGTGGTGACCGCGGGCTCTGTCTCATAGGTGGCCCGTATCAGCGACTTTGCGTAATCAGCCTGCTCCTGCGTCTCCGCGAGCACCACCGCGATGACCTCTCCGTTCCAGTGAATGCAATCGTCCTGCATAACCGGCAGATCGCTTGGCCCGGCGGCCTTCGGACTGGAGTTGAAGATCGGTGTTGGCTTCAGCTTGGGCGCATTCTTGTGCGTCATCACCAGCACCACACCAGGTGCGGCTTCGGCTGCACTTGTCTCCAGCGTCTTGATGCGGCCCCTGGCAATGGTGCTGTAGGCCAGCGCGGCAAATACCATGCCGTGTACGGGGAACTCGGCTGCGAAGTGGGCCCTTCCCCGGACCTTCAGCGGACCGTCAACACGGGACACCGGAGCGCCGAGGAGCCCATGCTTTTGCCGACCGATCGGGTCAGGCTTGTTGCCCGGTATCAATTGATCCGGCGCGAGTTCGACGGCCTTCTTCACTACCGTCGTCATAACACTTTTCACGCTCATACGGTTGCTCCGGAAAGCTCGTTCAGCACCGCTGTGATGGTTCGCGCGGCGAGTTCAACCTTGAAGGCGTTGTGCTCCAGAGGCTTGGCAACCGCGAGTTCCGCATCCGCTGCCGCCCGGAAGTTCTCTTCTGTGGCGGCTTGCCCCTTCAGCATCGCCTCCGCCTTCCAGGCGCGCCAGGGCTTATGCGCCACGCCCCCCATCGCCAAACGCACATCCTTCACGGTTCCGTTCTCCAACTCGATCGCAGCGGCAACAGACACCAGTGCAAACGCATAGCTTGCACGGTCCCGGACTTTCCGGTAAGCGGTTCGGACTGCCGGATCCAGTGCCGGTATCTCGACGGCGGTGATCAACTCGCCGGGTTGCAACACCGTCTCCCTTTCGGGGTGATCCTCCGGCAAAAGATGCAGCTCCGTGAATGGCAACGTGCGCTCCCCTTCTGTGCTGCGGAGGTGCACGCGAGCGTCCAGCGCGGCAAGTGCAACGCACATGTCGGATGGATGGGTTGCGACACAAGCAGGAGAAGCTCCAAGGATCGCGTGAATGCGATTGAAGCCGTCGATAGCATCACAGCCCTGCCCCGGGTTGCGCTTGTTGCAGCGCGCTCCATCGTCATCATAAAAGTAGGTGCACCGGGTTCGCTGAAGAATGTTTCCGCCCACGGTGGCCATGTTGCGGATCTGCGCCGATGCACCCGCGACGATAGCCCGGGTAAGCAGCGGAAAACGCGTTCTGACGATGCGGTGCTCCGCTACGGCGGTGTTGCGCGCTGCCGCCCCGATCAGCAGGCTGCCGTCCTCGCGATTTTCGATAGCGCTCGACAGCCCTGTCACGTCGACGAGCGACTCTGGTCTTTCGAGCGTCTCGCGCATCAGGTCGACAAGGTTGGTACCGCCGCCAAGGTACTTTGCAAGCGGGGCACTGCCCAGCTGAAGCGCTTCGGCAGTATCGTCCGGATGTGCATAGGTGAAAGGATTCACTGAGCGACCTTTCCATACACGTCGGTGATGGCGTCGACGATGCCGTTGTACGCGCCGCAGCGGCACAGGTTACCGCTCATGCGCTCGCGCACTTCGTCCCGGCTGAGCGAGATCGTCCTAACCGTCAGATCTGGGGTGACGTGGCTCGGTAGACCGCGTTGCAACTCCTCAGCCATGGCGATCGCCGAACAGATCTGGCCCGGTGTACAGTAGCCGCACTGAAAGCCGTCGTGCTCAATGAACGCGCGCTGCAGGGGATGCAGGCCCGCCTCCGATGCGAGCCCCTCCACGGTCGTGATGGAGCGGCCCTGGTATTGCACGGCAAGCGCTAGGCACGAAACGATTCGCTCACCCTCCACCAGCACCGTGCAGGCACCGCATGCGCCCTGGTTGCACCCCTTCTTGGAACCAGAAAGCTCAAGGTGATCCCGCAGCAAATCCAGCAGTGAAGTACGCGTGTCGAACTCCGCCTCGACTTCCTTTCCGTTGATGATGATCTGCATGCCACCTCCAGTCGCTCGCGACCTCAAGGGCCCTAGACCGTGAATCTAGCAAGAATACAGCGCTTTACAGCCTCTCAGAAAGCCCGCACTGCTTGACTGCTCTATTGCCTGCGCTCCCTTGAGAACCCCTGGGAGGTTGCACGAAACGCACATCTGGTTTGCGTCCCGAGCAACCCATGCAGCCCTCATACTATCCGTGTCCCGGGGCAAGGGGATCAAGTCGACCCGTTCGTAGCTCGTGTGCGTTGCGGGCCTCTTCAATCGAAGAACAAATGCGGAGGAAACGGAAAGTGCGGATCACAGCATTAGACCCGCTTTCAGTGCGCAAATTGACTTCCTTAGTTTAGCCGAACCTGTGTTCGTCTCCATGCGATCCGTCAGTACAGATCGTACCCAAACCCAAAGACCCAGCGCACCTGCCAGCCCATAGCACGGGATGACCCATACGCACCTCCGTCTTCGCGAAGAACTCGCCAAGCGGAACTGTTGTTTCTTGGAGGGTTCACAATGCTTCAGCAGTCAAATGCCGGCGAAACACAGCCTTTCCGCCTCGATGTGCCCTTGCATAACCTGCTCACGCAGCAGACCGGCCCACCGCCGCGCTTTCAGCCAAAGGGCGAGCCTCAAAGATTTCCCGATCCTATCTTTCCGCAGCGACCGGAGTTGCTCGGCCCTATCGATTTCGCGGCTCCCTTCACACCGCCCGAAAAACGGCACTGGACCGCCTCCCAGATCTATCACAGCATGCAAGGCTGGCTGTTTCCGTACGTCCGTTCACGCGTGACAACCGGCGACTTCCACCCGCTCATTGCCTATCTCTTCACTGAGTTCAAGTGCAACCTGGATTGCCACTACTGCTGGGCCTTCGACAACAAGGTCAAGGGTATGACGGAGGACGTTGCCAAGCGATCTGTGGACTGGCTGCACGGCACGGGATGCCGTGTGCTCGCCTTTATGGGGGGCGAGCCGCTGCTTCGCCCCGACCTCATCCAACGCGTTACCTACTATGCCGCGAAGAAGGGCTTCTGGATCTATCTGCCCACCAACGCGCGCTTGTTGCGCACGGACGTGATCGACAAGCTCGCCGACGCTGGCATGTCTACCTTCAACATCGCCGTCGATACTGTCGATCTGAGGAAGTCCCTGCCCAAGGCGCTTGCTCCCATCCGCAAGCAGTTTGATTATCTGGTGCGCAAGCAGTACGACTACGGCTACTCCGTGTTCCTTAATATCAATATCTGCCGCAACAATCTCTCCGACGTCCGCGAACTGACGGAAATCGCTCGCGACAACGGCATCGCTACGGACTACCACATCAACGAATCTCCACTGCTCGAACAGGACGACCACTTCAAGCATAAGGACGAGAACGAGACCTACATCACGCGCGAGGATTGGCCGGCTGTCGAGGAAACCGTTCAGTGGCTCACGGAAAAGCAGGATTCCGGCTATAAAATGGTCAACTCGAACGCGCGGCTGTGGCAAATGGTCGACTTCATGAAGGGAAACCACTTCCCCTGGAACTGCCGTGCCGGACAAAACTCCATGATTATTCGCGTGGATGGATCGCTGGCACCGTGCTTCCCCATGTACACCGCCAACTACGACTGGGGTGTCGTCGGCGATCACAAGTTCGACACCAAGCAACTCGATCACCAGAAGGAGAGCTGCCAGACGCACTGCTTTTCCACACTAAACCACATCCTTGGCTGGTGCTACAACGACCAGCGCGTCATCAAATATTTTTTCAAACAGCTTGCTCATGGCTTTCAGGGTGTGAAGGGCCAGATGGACTAGCGCCCTCGCGCATTGCCGACCCACAGCTTCGATAACTCAACTTATCTATCCGAAGGAGAAGACGAATGCCCTTGACCGAGCAGCAACTGAGCCCCGCACAGCAGGAGTTGAATCAAGCGAAGTTCGATATGGAAATCCAGGCGATGGTGGATGCGGAACGTGCACGGCTGCGCGCGCAAGCCGGCCTGCAACGCGCGCGCGATTTCAAGAAGCCCGTGGAGCGCACGTTTACCGGCGAGGAACGGGATTACGTCACCATTCTCTTCGGTGGTCTCACCTGGAAACACGAAGAGATGATTAAGGCGGTCTTTCACGGTTCCGGCTACCGTTGTGAGAACATCCCGACTCCGGATGTCTCCGACTTTCAGGCAGGGAAGGAATTCGGCAACAACGGCCAATGCAACCCGACCTACTTTACCGTCGGAAACCTTGTGCAGTATCTGCAGAAGCTCGAGCGCACGGGCCTCACAAAGCAGCACATCATCGACAACTACGTGTTCTTTACCGCAGGGTCCTGTGGTCCGTGCCGCTTCGGCATGTATGAGGCGGAGTACCGCTTTGCCTTGCAAAACTCCGGCTTTGAGGGCTTCCGCGTTCTGCTGTTTCAGCAGACGGACGGCATCAAGGCTGCCAGTGGCGAACCAGGCCTGAAGTTCTCCGTCGATTTCGGCATGGGCATGCTCAACGCCCTCAATCTCGGCGATGTCATCAACGACATGGTGTACCAGGTCCGGCCTTTCGAGGTGCATAAGGGAGAGACCGATCGCGTCATCAACGAGTCCGTCAAACTTATGACCGACACGCTTCGCGACCGCAAACGCTGGCACATCGACGACACCGCACCGAAGTGGATGAAGCCCGCACTCGCCAAGCAGCCCAAGGTCGCGGGAATGCTGTGCACGCTAGGCAAGGTCGCGCATAATCTCTACGGCAAGGAGTACGTCGATGCCCTACACACCTGCAGGGACGCGATCAACAACATCGAGGTGGACCGCCTGCGGGTAAAGCCGGTTATCAAGATTACCGGCGAGTTCTGGGCGCAAACCACCGAAGGCGACGGCAACTTCAACATGTTTGCGTTTCTTGAACGTGAGGGCGCGCAGGTGGTCGTTGAGCCGATTGCCACATGGATCGACTACATGATGTATGTCGCCAAGGAAGGCTCACGTGCTCGCTTTCAAGCGGAGAAAAAGCATAAAGACGTTAAGTGGTATCAGCTGAACAAGCAGGCGGCAAACAACTTCGGCGAGTTCAAGAAGACCGCCGGCCTGTCCGTCGGCAGCAAGATGTGGACCTACTTCTACCACCGCACCATCACGCACCTCGGCGGCCTCACCCATCACCTGATACCTCAAAAGGAGCTCGCCGGTCTCGCGCATCCTTTCTACCATCAGCTCGCGCGCGGTGGAGAGGGCCACATGGAGGTCGGTAAGAACATCTACTATACCGTCAACCATCTCTGCCACATGGTGCTCGCTCTTAAGCCCTTCGGATGCATGCCTTCCGCGCAATCCGATGGCGTGCAATCCCGTGTGGTCAACGCCTTCAAGGACATGATCTTCCTTCCTGTAGAGACCTCCGGTGAAGGCGAAGTCAATGCGCACAGCCGTGTGCAGATGACGCTCGCCGAGGCCAAAGCCAAAGCCCGCGCCGAGTTCGACGGTGTGCTGCAACAGACCGGCCGCAGCCTGGACGATCTGCGCGCCTATGTTGCCGATCATCCCGAGTTGCGCCGCGCTCTCTACCACGTACCGCACCGCGAGGGCATCGCCGGTACGGCAGCCCAGTTTGCGCTTCATCTGGACGATCGCATGCGCAAGGAAGAGAAAACCTGGCTGGGCGCGCGTACGTCCTCTGCAAAAGCGGTCCAAGCGGCGTAAACCCGACCAGCAACCTCGCTCCTCATTGCCTGCACGATCTCACACTGCGAGCAATGAGGAGCCGCAGCTCATGGCACGTACCCAACACCCCGGGGGACAAAGGTATGACAAAGTTTTTCGTCGGACTCGATGTAGGCTCGACCACCGTGAAGGCCATTGTTGTGGATGCTGCCACAGACATTACGCTCTGGCAGGATTACCAGCGCCACGAAACGCGCCAGCCGGAAAAGGTGCTCGAGTTCCTGGCTCGCATGCGCGAGGAGGTCGGCGTACAGCCGGGCAACACGCGCATGTTCATCACCGGCTCGGGTGGCGGTACGCTGGCTGAGATGCTCGGCGCCAAGTTCGTGCAGGAGGTGCACGCCGTCTCGCTGGCCGTCGAGAAGCTGCACCCGGAGGTGTACTCCGTCATCGAACTCGGCGGACAGGATGCCAAGATCATCGTCTTCAAGGACGACGCGGACACCGGTCGCAAGAAGAAGATCCCCTCCATGAACGACAAGTGCGCCGGCGGTACGGGCGCCGTGATCGACAAGATCAATGCCAAGCTGAAGATTCCCGCAGAGGAACTTAGCAATCAGGCATACCACGGTGTCAAGCTGCACAAGGTCGCGGGCAAGTGTGGTGTCTTTGCCGAGACCGACATCAACGGCCTGCAAAAGACCGGCACGCCGCCGGATGAACTCATGGCCTCGCTCTTTGAGGCGATCGTTCTGCAGAACCTGAGCGTACTCACTCGCGGGCATACGCTGCGTCCCCATGTGCTGCTGCTGGGCGGCCCGAACGGCTTTATTCGCGGCATGAAAGAAGCCTGGCAGGCCAACATTCCGCGCATGTGGAAGGAGCGCAAGGTCGAGCTTCCCGAAGGGATGACACCGGAGCAGCTCATCAAGGTGCCCGACAACGCGCAATACTTTGCCGCGCTCGGCTCGGTCGAGTTTGGCCGGGATGAGGACGAAGATGTCGGCCAGTACATCGGTACCGAGAAGCTGGACTATTACATCAACATCGGCCGGCAGGAAGAAAAGGCCGCTTCGGGCGCCAAAGGCCTCGTCGCGGAACCATCGGAGCTCGACCGCTTCAAGGATCTCTATCGCAAGAAGCGCTTCATTCCCGCGCCCTTCGCGGAGGGCTCCGTTGTGCGTGGTTTCGTCGGAGTCGACGGCGGTTCCACGTCAACCAAAGCCGTTCTGCTCGATGAACAAGGGGACATTCTCTGCAAGGCCTATCAGCTCTCCAACGGCAATCCCATCCAGGACACCATCGACATGTTCACTAAGCTGCGTCAGCAGGTCGAAGGACCCGGCGCAAAGCTTGAGGTCCTTGGCGTCGGGACCACGGGATACGCGAAGGACATCTTGCGCGATGTTCTCAACGCCGATGTTGCGTTGGTGGAAACCGTCGCACACACCGAATCGGCGCTCAAGTTCTATGACGACCCACATGTCATCGTGGACGTTGGCGGTCAGGATATCAAGCTCATCGTCCTCAAGAACGGCCGCGTAAAGGACTTCAAGCTGAATACGCAGTGCTCCGCGGGCAACGGCTATTTTCTGCAGTCTACGGCTGAGGGCTTCGGCAAAAAAGTTGAAGAGTACTCTGATCTCGCCTTTGCTGCCACATCCATGCCCGTCTTCGGCTATGGATGCGCCGTCTTCATGCAGTCCGACATCGTGAACTTCCAACGTCAGGGCTGGCGCGCCGAAGAGATCCTCGCCGGCCTTGCCGCCGTTCTTCCCAAAAATGTGTTTCTTTATGTTGCGAGCATCCCCAACCTCGCCGCCTTGGGCTCGCGCTTCGTTCTGCAGGGCGGCACGCAAAACAACCTCGCCGTCGTCAAGGCCGAGGTCGACTTCATCAAACAGAGCTTTCGGAATGGCAGCAAAGAGCCCGAGATCATCGTGCACGAACATTGCGGTGAATCCGGAGCCATCGGCGCGGCACAGGAGGCGCTCCGCCTGTGGGGCAACGGTAAAACAACAACGTTTATCGGCCTCCAAGCGGTTGCCAATATTCGGTATCGCACCACACGGAACGAAGAAACGCGCTGCTACTTCTGCAAGAACAACTGCCTGCGCACCTTTATCGACGTCGATGTCAACGGCGAATCGCTTACGGTGGAGCAGGCCGCGCACGCAGACGGAACCCATAAACACGTAGCGACCGTCGCTGACGTCCACAAGCACGAGGACGCGACAGAGAAAACCGACCGCGCTGCCACACCGGCGGAAGTAGTCGCTGCATTGCCAAGCCTGCTGGCGATCGAAGCCAATCTCGATGAACATCAACACGCGCACGGCAGCTCCTGCGGTACTGGCGGAGGCTGCGGCACATCTTCCCCATCTCCGCTCAAAGCCAAAGTCGAGCCGCTCATCCAGATCACTGCCGCCGGGTCCGGCAAGGTGCTCGAACTTCCAAAGCCCGTGGAGTTCCAGCTGCGCAAAACAAAGGTCCCGCTGGTCATGGGCGAACAGCGGCTCATCATCGCTACATGCGAGAAGGGCACCGTCGAAGATCTGGATGAGATGAAGGACATCAAAGCCGGCCTGGACGTCATCAAGAACAAGAACCCCAATTACGTTGACGTCGCCGCCACCGAAGTCTTTCGCCATCGCAAGGTTGAACTGGTTGCCGACCCGGAACCGAACACCCGCGGACTCTTTACCTCGAAAGCGGTGAAGGAGCGTGCCGCACTCATCCAGGGGCGCAAAGATTTTCGCATCGGCATGCCGCGGCTGCTCAACACCTACACGTACGCGCCGTTCTTCAACGCCTACTTCGCCTCGCTCGGCTTGAAGTCCGAAAACATTCTCTACTCCGACTACACAACGCCCGAGCTTTATCGTGCGGGCGCAAGCCGTGGCGCCATCGACCCTTGCTACCCCTCCAAGATCGGCATCGCCCACGTCTACAATCTGCTCGCGACCAAGCACACAAAGAAGCCGCTTCACGCCATCTTCTTCCCGATGTACGACATCCTGCATACGCCGCTGGTCAATGTCACCGGCTCCAACGCCTGCCCCACCGTGACCGCGACACCCAACGCCGTAAAGGCCGCTTTCACGAAAGAAAACGACGTCTTCGCCGAGCACGGCGTAACGTATCTCGATCCCATGCTCAACTTTCGCGACCATCACATCACGGTCGAGCAAATGTTCCAGGCATGGGCGCCGCTGCTCGGTCTTTCGCGCGAAGAGAACGCGCGTGCGATCGACAAAGGCTTCGAGGCGCTCGATCGCTGCGAGGCTGACATCCGAGACGATGCGCGGCAGACGCTTGACCTGATCGAGCGCGAAGACCGCATCGGTATCGTCATGCTCGGCCGCGTCTACCACCACGACCCCGGCCTGAACCACGAGATCATGGAAGAATTCCAGAAGCTCGGCTACCCGATCTTTTCGCAAAGCACGCTGCCCATGGACGAGGACATCTTGGACCGTCTTTTTGGCGACGAGGTTCGCGCTGGACTCATCAAACATCCGCTCGATATTGCCGATGTTTGGAAGAACAACTACTCCACCAGCACCAACCACAAGGTCTGGGCGGCGAAGTTTACCGCGCGCCATCCCAACCTCGTCGCGCTTGAAGTTTCAAGCTTCAAATGCGGCCACGACGCGCCGATTTATGGCGTGATCGAGAGCATCATCGAGAGTTCCGGCACACCGTACTTCAGCTTCAAGGACCTCGATGAAAACAAGCCCTCAGGCTCCATCCGCATTCGCGTTGAAACCATCGACTACTTTCTGCGTCGCTATCGCGAAGACGTGGTCGCCCGCCGGAAAACAACGGACCGCATTGAGGAAGATCTGAAGCAATACGTTGCCCAACTTACATCCGATCGACTTTCTCTTCAGTACTCAGCTTAGGTCGATGCTTTGGAGGCAGCATGTTGAAGATGTGTGCAATCTTGGCGTTCCTTTGCGGCGCTTGTACCAAGGCAGCTCTGTGTGAAGATCGGAGACCCTTAGGGAACATGTCGGCTCCGGACGTAATTGAGAAGCTGGAGCAAAGGAATGCAGAACGGTCCGCTCACCAGCCCCCGATCGTGTGCGAGCGCCTGTACACATTGGACTACAAAGGCTTCCCCGTCACAAAGCACGCGGAGATGAAGGTGCGGGCGGAGTCGACTCGGGACGGTAAATCCCTGGTCATTGTGAGCGAAACGGGTTCGGAATCCCTTCGCAATCATGTTCTGCACAAACTACTCGAAGGCGAGCGGGAAGCATCGCGTCCAGAGATCCAGTCCCAGACTCGGATCTCCCGCGAGAATGATCAGTTTCGTCTCGAAGAGGTTCAGGGTGCGCCAGAGCATCCCACATATTTGCTTGAGATAGTGCCCCGTCACAAAAACAAGTTTGCGTGGCATGGCCGTATCTGGGTAGATGGAATCGACTTTGCGGTCGTTCGCGCTGAAGGCACACCGGAGAGGATGCCATCCTGGTGGACAACCTCCTCGACCTTTTCCTACACGAACCAAGCGGTGAAAGATCAATGGATTCCTGAGCGAAATACCTCCTTAACCCAGGTCCGTCTTGGAGGACATGCGGACCTTGAAATTAAATACAACAACTGTCACGAGGGGCCATCTACAACGGAGGCACAGGTACGGTAGACCTCAAGGGTATAGGTCAGAGTGGAGATGCACACGGGCTCTTGCCCAGGCGAAAGCTGCGGTCCGATTGATCGCGAGGAAGGTTTACTCAGATGCATCTCAAACAACGACTTCTAACCTTGTTGCTCGGTTGCGGCACCTGTTATGTTCACGGACAATCCATCTCCGCTCCTGTTCCACAGCCCGGTGTTGTGAGCGGGTTCGTAACGGATGCGGACGGCGCCGTGATTCCCGGCGCGGTCGTTGACGCGGAAAGCTCAGTTGCCGCGCCCCGTCAGGGGACTACCGCGGCTGCGGACGGCTCCTTCGTTCTAAACGACCTGCCTTCGGCAACTCCTCTCCATATCCATGTTCAGGCTGCGGGTTTCGATGTCTGGGTGTCCCCAGACGTCACCCTATCGCCAGGGCAGCACTACGCTTTGCCGCCCATTGTGCTTCACATAGCGTCCGTGAATACGGATGTCACGGCTGTCTTTGCGGACCAACTTGCCATCCAGCAGGTTCATCAAGAAGAAAAGCAGCGCGCCTTCGGGATATTGCCAAACTTTTTCGCCTCCTATGATCCTGTGTTCGTTCCCCTCTCGCCGAAGTTGAAATTCAGCTTGGCTTTTCGGACCGCTACGGATGCCGCAACGATCGGGGTCTCGGTAGTTCTCGCCGGAATCGATCAAGCAGGAGACACGCCGGCCTACACCCAAGGAATGAAAGGATATGGGCAGAGGCTCGGGTCTGTGTATGCTTTCAACTCCTCCCAGGTGATGATTGGAGGCGCACTCCTGCCTACCGTCTTCCGACAAGACCCGCGCTACTTCTATCAAGGCACAGGTACATCGAAGTCGCGGTTGATCCATGCACTGGTTTCGCCTGTGATCGCAAGGGGAGACAACGGTCATCGCCAAATCAACTTCTCCAGCATGGGCGGCGATGTCTCTGCAGCTTCGCTTGCAACTGTGTACCGTCCACCCGCGAGCCGGGGCGTAAGTAAGATCGTGACCGACGTCCTTACGTTAACAGGCGCTCACATGGTGCATGCTGTGGGTGAGGAGTTCTTGTTTCATGGCAAAAACTGAAAAGGAATAACAGGAACGCGGACGCGGCTCATTGAGCGTTGAAGGCCAGAAAGGCGTCGCGCTTGGAGACCTTGTCCCTTGAGAATTGGCTAGAAAGCGGCGACCATCAGCGGGCAACAGAATACGGATCTCTTTAGGCGTAGGGAAGATGCAGCGTACGGCGACAGGCATTCGCGGTGCTAGAACATGAGCCTGAGTGCCAACTGGACCTGACGGGAGGGATACACACTGGAGCTCCCGGAAAAGCTGCCGAAACCGCCGTTGTAGGAAGGGGTTCCGTTGGTGCTGTTCACAGATCCAAGACTGAGAGACGGACATTCATGGGCGGCAGACCGAGGATCTGCTCGATCGTGCGGGTCATGTTCACCTGCGTGTAGAACGTGCTGTCTTCGGTGACCCCGGCGCCTCTGCCATCCGTCTTCACCTGCTGCTGAACATAGGGACTGATGATGTAGCCAGGACTGCGATGACCGTCCACGTGGTCCACGCCGTTCTGTGCGTCGTCTTCCTCGACGAAGATCGCCGAAGAGCTCCAGATCGAGCTGTGGCTGATAGCGTCAACAAAGCGGCCGAGGGCCAGATCGTTATCGGCCTGCATCGCCTGCGCCGTTGGCGGGCCGCCGGTGTGGTCAGAGCTGATCCACATGAACTCGAGCTGAGGCACCTCGCCGTCCGCCACGTCCTTCTGAAACTCCTGGTTCCAGATATCGAAGCGGAACTGGTCGGGGATGCCCAGGTCGAACTGCGGGTAGTTCTGGACCGTACCGTATTGACGTTGTAGAGCTGCTTTTCAGCGCCGGCCTCATACGCGACGGTGTCGTTGTAAAAGTCAATCCACTGGGGCTCATTGGTCGAACCGGTGGGCGTCAGAAACGTGTTGTACTCGATGTACTCGCCGAAGTTCTTGAACGTGACACCCTGCTTGACCGCCACGTCCCACAGATGACCGACCTTCTGGTAGGCGATCGCATCGCCTCCGTTCGAGGGATAGTCGCGAAGCCAGTCCGGCGACTGGATGTCGTCGGAGTAAGGGGCGATGCCTGGACAATCCAGTTGTGTCCGTCGGCGGACTGCCGGCTCGGATCGTAGAAGTTGTCAAACAGCGGGAAGCGCTGCACCAGCGCATGTGCGTTGGGCGTCACGCGGCCAAAGGTTGCGTTGTCCCCGAAGACAGCCAGGGTGGGATCGCCGTTGCCGCCGACCACATCGCCGAGAATCTGATCGTAGGTGCGATTTTCACGGATGATGACGAAGACGTGTTTGATCTTGGACGGGGCGCCGATCCTCACCGGGATGGCGAGCGGCTTGGCAGTTTTGCTGCCTCCCGAAGCCGCAAAGATGTTTTCCGCCAGATCCCAGTGGTTGTTCTGAAAGACCTGCTGCGTCAACGTCGACAAGGCACTCGAGGACGGTACAGGGACGATGCTCACGGTGCCGAGGTCCTGGTGGGTGTTGAAGTCCGTCACGCCGTAGTAGGTGCCGTAAGAGTTCTCCGCCGTCTTCGTGGGAGGTGGCGCGACCGCGAAGCCTGTGCTTCCGATGCCCTTATCGTTCGCAACCAGCAGCGCACCGTCCGGTGCGTCCAGCACCACCGAGCTCGGTGCATAGCCCACCGGAATCATGCCTTGGAGGGAACCGCCGCTGTTCAGATTAACCACGGCGATCGCGTTGGCGTTGTAGAGCGCCACATAGGCGATGTTGTTGGTTGCATCGACCGCGATCGAGTTCGGTCCCGCCCCATACGCTGCACCGCTTTGTCCGGGTACCTTGATGGGCAGCCCAAGGTCGATCGTCTCCATGACCTGCCTGGTGCCCGTGTTGATCACCGTGAGGCTGTCGCTGTAGGTGTTCGCAACCAACAGGTTGTTTCCCCAGAAAGCCATCCCCGTCGGGTGCAGGCCGGTGGAGATGGTGTCGACCACTGTAAACGAGGCCAGGTCGACCACCGAAACCGTGCCGGTGGACGTGGATCCCGTCGGAAACGCAGCGACGACCGGCGTGCCGTTCGAGTATTGCTGGAAGTCGCTTTCTTTCGCGATCCGCCCGGCTTCGTTCGAGACGTACGCGGTTTTGCCATCCGGCGAGATACCTCTTGTTCAGCCAGGACGGCAGTTCCGGCGCGGGCAGTTACGTGGCTATCGCAAAAGTCAGCGCCTTCCGTCAGAGGTGTAGGTAATACCGGTGTTGCTGCCGTCCCTGTCCTTGCCCGCGGCCGCGGCGTACGTTTGCAGCACGGCGCCAGTCTGGGTGTTGAAGATCGTGACGGCCTGTGGCGCGCCCATCTGCAGGACGGCGGCGGTGTGATTGCCCGTCGGGTTCAGCGCGACGGCCTTCGCGCGGGTGGTCGTGACTAGGGCCTGTTCACGCTAAGGTCTAAGTTTCTGTTAATCTGTTTTTACCGAT
>CAXTYQ010000079.1:0-15744 GCA_964248505.1 uncultured Acidobacteriaceae bacterium | reverse complement strand
CGCTGCCCCGCCCAGGGCCCCGGTCACGTAGATCCGGTCGCCCACCCGAGCCCCGCTTCGTCGCAGCGCCGCCCACCGCCGAGCCGATCCCAGCACACAGATGTCCGCCATCACGAGCGCACCTGCGGTCTCGCCCGTGTCGCCCCCAGCCAGCGGCGTCCCCGTCGCCTCTGCAAGCGCATGCATGCCATCGAGAAAGCGCCCAAGCCATCGCCGCCTCTGCGCTGTCCCCAAGGTGTCGGCCGGCAGCGCCAGCGATAGAAACGCGGCCAGCGGCACGCCTCCCATCGCCGCGATGTCACTCAGGCCCCGCGCCAGCGTGCGATGCCCGGCAGACTCCGGAGTATGGAGGTCCCGACGAAAGTGCCGCCTCTCGTGCGACATGTCGGTCGTCACCAGAATCTCCGACCCGGGCGGAGGTCGGAGCACCGCGCAATCGTCGCCGATGCCCAGCGTGACACCGCGGCTCCGGATGCCCCGAAACCGGTCGCGGATCTGCCCGATCAAGTCAAGCTCGCCGGAGATGCTGCCCTTCTCTCGCATGCTCTAGAGCAGCATAGCCCATGCGCGATTGCGCGCTGTGCTGTTCACTTAACCGCGACAGCTTCGGGCAGAGATCTCCCGATCGCGCCTTTGTTGTAATGTCACGTACCGTACGTTAAGATAACTAGGCGTCGGAAGAGTTTCTGCGGTTGCGAATGAGGAATCCCCAATCTCATTTCATCCTGCGGCTTCCCGAATGCTCGCGCACCGCTCGTTCCCAGCGGACAAATCCCCTGCACAGGTCCTCCCCTTTGGTCTCGAAGATCTCGAAAAAGCGGTACTACATCCTCCTTGTCAGCCGAGACGCAGACGGTTCACTGAACAAGGTGCCGATCCCCCTCTACTACGCGTACCTGTTTGCGGCCGTCGCCGTTGTGGGTCTGTTTACGATTACGGGACTCACCGGATCGTACTCACGCATGTTGATCAAGACGGCCCGCTTCAACGATCTCAGGCGCGACCACATCAATCTACAAAACGACTACGCCCACTTGGCCGAGACGGCGCACGAGCGTGACATCCAGGCAGCCAGCCTCGGTTCGCTCGCAACCGAGGTCTCCGCGCTCTACGGCATGACCGCCTCCAAGCTTGCTCTGGCGACCACGCACGTCCCCCAGCCTGGAACCCACACCACCGCGAAGGACGCAGCGATCGCCCCTCTAGCCGGCGACAGCACCTCCTTCTCCAACGCGAGCTACTACAAATCGCTCGACACCTTCTATGCCCTGCGAAGCTCGGCGATCTCGGGAACAGCCACGCGGTTCCTCGACAACAGCGCCCCGGTCGTCACCCCGGGGACGCGGCTTCCCAATAGCCTGAACCGCATCCCCGGCGTCGACACCACGCTCGACGCCTCCATCGCCCCCAGCCTGTGGCCCGTCATGGGTCCCATCACCTCCGGCTTCGGCCAGCGCGAAGACCCCGTCCTCGGCACCGGCGAAGGCGAGTTCCACAAAGGCGTCGACATCTCGGCGCCGCTCGGCACACCCATCCGCGCCACCGCCGACGGCATGGTCGTCACCGCCGGTCTCAGCAACGGCTACGGCCGAGAGGTCGTCATCGACCACGGCCACGGCCTCAAGACCTGCTACGGCCACATGTCCGGCTTCAACGTGCTCGCGGGTCAGACCGTCTTCAAGGGCCAGATCATCGGCTACGTCGGCCACTCCGGCCGAACCACGGGCAACCACGTGCACTACGAGGTCCGCATCCATGACCTCCCCGTCAATCCGCACCCGTATCTTCGCGGCACGATCGCCGATCTCGGCGGTGCAGCCCTGGCACAGCGCTAGAGCGGTTTTCCTGCAGGTGTATAGCGAAGACACAGGTCTCATGGCCGTTTTCCCCAATGAAAACGGCATTCTCACACTGTATCCGACTCACAGCAAGAGGGAAACCGCTCTAGACATTGCTGACACGGCCTGTGTTCGGGGCCGCACAGAGACTGGCGCGGTTGTACATCGATTTTCAGCGCATTTTTGAGGACATCAAGAACTAGATCAGCATCGCTTCGTCGTATTTGCGGCGCCCTGCCGTAAGCCAACCTGCTCTGCCTGAACATCCTCCTAGCCTGAAAGGAGGCAACACCGATGGCAACAACTACAGAGCAGGGCACGGGCAAGCACAAGCATAAGAGCGCGGAAGAGCCGTTTCCCCACACCGAGGCTTCGGCCAAGAACGGCAAGGGCGAAGAGCAGCAGGCGAAGTCGAACGGCGGCGCCAAGGGTGAACAGCAGCAGTCGAAATCAAACGGCGGCGGCAAGGGTGAACAACCGTCCAACGGGCGCAGCGCCAAAGGCAGCGAGACTGCAAGCAAGAGCAGCGGCTCCCAGGCTTCCGGCAGCGAAGATTCGGCCGATCTGAAGGCACGCGAATACACCGGTCCCGATGGCGAAGTTCACCACCACACCAAAAAGTATCAGGAACAACACAGCGGCAAGTAAGTCCATATTGCCGGCAGAGAACACCGGCACCCACAACTGCATCGAACTCCGGTCCGGCTCGCTCCTAAATCAGGAGCGCAGCCGGGCCTTTTACGCTCTTACGCCCCAAAGTGACGCACCGGAACCCTCAAGCGCTCCTGCGGCTGTGGCTCTTAAAAAGAAAGCGGCCCCATAGGGCCGCTTTTCGCTCTCTCGAGAGACGCCGCTGCTGCTAGCGATTCGCCGCCTGATTGCCCGTGTAGCTCACGTGCCAGACGCTCTTGGTACCGTCGTCGGTGACGAACATCGACCCATCTTTGGCGACCGTGACGCCCACCGGCCGGCCCCACACCTGCCCATCCGGTGTGACGAAACCCGTCAAGAAGTCTTCGTACTCGCCGGTCGCGTGGCCATCCTTCATGGGAACCCGGATCACCTCGTAGCCGGCGCGCTTCGCCTTGTTCCAGGAGCCGTGCTCGGCGGCAAACGCGTCGCCCTTATACGATGCGGGGAACTGATTGCCCTCATAGAAAGTCATCTCCAGAGACGCGAAGTGCGGCTGCAAGAGGACATCCGGCGTAAGCACCTTCGATTGCAGCTCGGGGTGCTTGCCCGCATGGCGTGGGTCCTGATGGCCGCCCATGTAGTACCACGGCCAGCCGTAGAAGCCGTCCTCCTGCACACTCGTCATGTAGTCCGGAACGAGATTGTCGCCCAGCCGGTCGCGCTCGTTGGTCGAGCACCACAGCTGTCCCGTGACGGGATTGATCGCCTCACCCACGCAGTTCCGGATGCCGCTCGCGTACACCTTGATGAATTTGCCTTCGGGTGTGTACTCCAAAACGTCCGCGCGATGGAACTCGTTCGGATGCGTATCCGAGTCGTCCACGTTTGAGGCCGAACCCACCGAGATAAACATCCGTTTGCCGTCAGGCGAGAACACGACGTCGCGGGTCCAGTGTCCGCCGCCGCGCAGCTGCGCAAATCCGGGAAGCTCCTTGATGACCACCTCGGCCGGTCCGCTCGCGTGCAGATCGCCGGTCTTGTAAGGAAAGCGGACGACGTTCACGGTGTTCGCCACGTACACCCACTTGGGATTGTTCGCGGGATAAAAGTTGATCCCGAACGGCAGCGACTTCCCGCTGGCGTCCACAATCGTCGCGTACACCTCCTTCTGCTGCACCTTGCCGTCGGGCCCAACGCCGCGCAACACCCAGATCTTGTCGGCGTGCGAATCCGCAAGAAACAGATCCCCATTCGGTGCAGTGCGGATCAGCCTTGGCTCGGTAAAACCCTGCGCGTACATTTCCACCTTGAATCCGGCCGGCGCCTGCGGCCACGCACCCTCAGGACGCGGCACAACATTTGCGCCATTATCGACCGACGTGTCCTCCATCGGCTGCGGAAGGTCCGCGACCGTAATCTTGCGGCGAACTCCCGGGTGCTCCTGCGAGTAGTCGGTAAAGGCCGCTTTGCCCGTAATCGTCTGTCCAGTGCTCGCGGCACCTGACTGGCCGCTTGTCTGTGCGCTTGCCTGCACACAAATCGATGCGCAGCTCAGCACAACTCCCGAGCAACCCAAAACAACTGCGGAAGACCATCGATTCTTTCTTCGAGACATCATCTCTGACAACTCTATCGGCATAAATCTCCCAAACTTTAGCTCAAATCGCAAAATTTCCCCAGGCTACTATTTTCTCAGGGCTACTACTATAGATGCCGATCGCTCCCTCAGGTCTTTGCGTGCTCACGCTCATCGACGGGCAGAATCGGACGGCGATCCCGCCATCTGCCTCACGAGCTCCACCGGGACCGCCGCCGTCAGAACCGCCCGATCCCTGTGCTGCTCCACCTTTACGGACGCCAGCGCCTGCTTCAGCGCCGGATCCTCAGGCGCGCCCGATATTCCCGCTCGAGCTGTCTCAAACTGACCCACAAGCGCCAGCAAACTTCGCAGAGTCTCGGCCGTTCGGGCGGCCTCCGGTTCGTTTGGAGCAAGCTCCTCCACACGAAGGCGAACGGAGCCAACGTACCGCACGCTCGCCACAAACGTCGTGTCCTCTGGAAGCGGCAGCTGGAGACCAAACACCGCGATCCGGCCGCGTTCGGAAAACGGAAGGCCGACGTGCCCGATCGCCCAGGCGCTCGAGAGCAGAGGCACATCGCCGTAACGCGCGGCCAGCAGGGACGAGCCGGCAAACGGCACCGCCGCCGATCGATGCCGATCCAGAATCGAATGAATCTGCTCCGTGGTCGGCGTGTTCGACGCAGCAATCGTGTCGTACCCCAGCTGCGCCACGCGCAATTGTCGCTGCCGTCCCGCGACCACCTCCCCGACCGGAATGGTGAAGATCTCATGGCCGGCATACGGCTCCACCTGCGTGGCGATCGAGCGCAGATACCGCCGCAGCCGGTCGCCATCGAACCGGCCCTCGAAGACCTCCGAGTACGCTACCGGACCGTTGGGCCCACTCGGGTCGTCCATACGCTCCAAGGCAAAGGCCACCGCGTCCAGATCCCGCTCAGGAACAATTCCCGTCGCGGCGATAAACTGCGCGTACTCCGGGCTGTGCTCCACCGGCGTCCGATCAAAGTGCGTCGCTGACCGCAGAGGTTTCAAATTCGCGTAGAGGATCGCGTCCGACTCCGGCAAGAGCCGCGCAACTTCGGGCGGCGCCTCCTTGCGAAGCCACACAGCAACGGCGAGCCCCGCCAACAGCAAAAGGGCGATCAGCAGCGAATACCGCGTGCGTTTGCTGGAGAGGAGGCTGAAGTCGCGAAGGTCCACGGACTCCAGCATATCCGACCCAGATCCGACCCATATCCGACCCATATCCCACCCAGATCGAGGCGCTCGTCGCCCGAAGCCCTCTCCCCTTCGTCTACTCGTCGTAGTGCAGCAGACTCAACACGTCGTACTCAGCAAACCGTGCGCGCCCGTTCAGAAAATCGAGCTCAATCGCAAATCCCAAACCGACCACCTCGCCGCCCAGCTGACGCACCAGCTGCACCGTAGCCTCCATCGTCCCGCCGGTCGCCAGCAGATCGTCCACAATGACGACACGCTGCCCTGGCTCAATCGCATCCAGATGAATCTCGAGCGAATCTGTGCCGTACTCCAGGTCATACGTGACTCTGGCCGCGGGTCCGGGCAGCTTCTTCGGCTTGCGCACGGGCACAAATCCCGCGTTCAGCCGATACGCAAGCGCCGGCCCGAAGATAAAGCCGCGCGCTTCAATTCCCAGCACCAGGTCGACCTCCTTGCCGATGTAATAGGCAGCAAAAGCGTCGATCAGCTGCGCAAAGCCGCGCTTATCCTTTAGCAGCGTCGTGATGTCGTAGAACAGGATCCCGGGCTTCGGAAAGTCCGGAATAGTCCGAATTAATTCCTTCAGCGGCTCACAGTTGATCGGCTTCGCCATCGTCCTCTACCACGCTCCCTGAATCTCAAAGTTTTCGAGCCCCGCCGCCTGGCTCTCTTCCAGTTCGTGTTCAAGAACGGCATCCACCCGGCTTCCGCGCGAACCTTTTTGAAGCGCTGCACGCAGCTCCCCAAGCAGCTCCGGCGCGCCAGCAGCCACAATCTCAACGCATCCATCGTCCGTGTTGCGCACCCACCCGCGCAGACCAAGCTCGGCCGCCTCGCGCTGAACAAACCATCGGAATCCGACGCCCTGCACGCGACCCTTCACCAGGAAATGAGCGACCATCCAGCTAGTCTATGGGACTTCTGACCTCTGGAGAGCTCAGCTGAGGTGCTTAACCGGATGCGGCCGCGGGGGAGTTACGACGCTACGCCCGGCTCATGTATGCGCCTTCCGCCGTATCGACCCGGATCTTCTCGCCCTCGTTGATGAACGGCGGAACCTGCACGACCAGGCCGGTCTCGGTCTTCGCCGGTTTGGTCACGCTCGATGCCGTTGCCGACTTGATCCCCGGCTCCGTCTCGATGACCGTCATCTCGACCACGCCTGGAAGCTCAATCCCGACCGCCTTTCCATCGTGAAAGCTGACGCTGATCGAGAGATTCGGCAGGAGGTACTCGACCGCATCGCCCAGCGTGTCGTGCGTCAGCATGGTCTGCTCGTACTTGTCGTCCATAAAGTAGTACTCATCGCCATCGTTGTACAGGAACTCCATCTTGATCTCGTCGACGATGACGCGATCGATCGGGTCGGGCGATCGAAAACGCTCCACATACATCGCTCCCGTGCGAACGTTGCGCAGCTTGGCCTGAATAAACGCGCGCAGGTTTCCGGGCGTCCTGTGCTCCACGGAAAACACCATGTGAAGATCGTCTTTAAACTTGATAATCATGCCCGGGCGCATCTGCGTTGCGGGAATCGACATAACGAAAGGACCTCAAATCTTGTTAGGTGTGGCAGCGGCGGGACCCTCTGTCCTACAGGCAGCCGGGGGCGCCGCAACAGCCTGATTGTAGCGCAGCAAACGCCTCCGCCCGTTCCCCGGACACGTCGTTCCGAGCATCGCTCGTCCTCGTGTCAGCCCGGAGTGTGCGCCACCGCCGAAGCGGAAAACTTCATCTCCGGCGCCCACCTGTCCTTCATCCGCAAAAACGGCTTCTCATACCCATACCAGCTCAGAACTGCGATGCCCAGCGTCAACAAGAGCGCCGCACCCGCTCGCACCACCGCCGGGGTCCCGTGGAGGTGCGAAAAAGAAAAGCGCAGAACGGCGGGATGAAAGACATAGAGGCCATAGCTGATGCGGCCGAGAAATCGCATCGGCGTCCAGGCAAGCCATCCTGTCGCCCACGTCGTCGGACTCACCAGCAGAAGTCCGATGCCGGAGGTAAACAGGCAGCTCACAAACGTGTATTTGGTGATCTCCACCCATGGCCGAGCTTCGCCGTGGTACAGCACTCCCTGCCAGCTCACCAGCACAATCGCCAGAATCCCCAGCAATATCAAGAGGCTGCGGAGACGTTGGAGCAACCCCCGATACTGATACACCGCCAGAAGCGCTCCACCGCACAGGCCATCCAGCCGCGTCAGCGTCAAGTAAAAGACGTCCACGTGCGATGTGGTCACAAGTACGGTCCGGCAGAGGATGCACCCCGCCAGCATCAGCCAAAGCGCCTTCACGAGGTGCCTGCGCGGCAGAAACAGGACCACAAACGGCCACACGAGATAGAACTGCTCCTCGACAGCAAGCGACCAGAAGTGGCCGATCTCGCCCATCGGCGCGCCCATCGCGATCCGGTAGTTCTGGAGGTACACCCAATAAAAGCCCGTCACTCCGGCGCCAAAGATGGCCGCCACGATCAGGTACCCGTAGTAAAGCGGAAAGATGCGCAGGCTGCGCCGGACGTAGAACTTCCGTACCTCGCCCCAATCCTCCGGCCGCGCCTTCAACAGAATCGAGGTGATCAGAAAGCCGGAGAGCACAAAAAAGAGATCCACACCGCTCTGCCCAAAGCTGATCGGACCGCGCAGCGGAATGCCCATCTGCCCCATATGAAAAAAGATGACCATCATCGCGGCGATCGCACGTACACCGTCCAGCTCAGGATAGTACGTGCGCGCTGCGGTGGCGGTGGTCATTGCCTGTTCAGAATAGCTGTCGCGGCGACCCGGCGAACCGCGATCGGAGAGCACACGCGCACCGAGGTACCGTGACCGCTCCAGACCCTTTGGCCCACCGTCTACGCCCGGCCAAAGAGCCGGCGAAAGAACCGCCCGATCCGGTGCGCAATATCGGTTGCCCCTGGAGGCGACGGTGGAGGTGGCGCAACCGCCCGGACATCTCCGGCAGACCGCACATCCGGACCGCCCGTCGATGCTGTGGCAGCCGCCTGCGGCGCGGCCCCGCTTGCATTCCCCGGCGGAGCCACCCGAGACGCCGGAGCCGGAGCCGATCCGTCTCCAGATCCCGCCCCCGCGCTACCGGTCGACGGGTCGTAGCTTAGCGTCGCCGCCACCTCGGCGTGCACCTCACCCGGCTTTGCCTGAGGTATGCTCGCCGCTGCAGAATCCGCCGTCAGACCCTGACTCTCCGCTGCCGGAAACGGATGCTGTGCGGCAGCGCCCGATCCCACCACCTGCCCCGGTACCGCCACACGCTCGCCCGGCAGAGCAGACCTTCCACTCTCAGCCACCGACACCGGCGGCGCGGCCGGCGGGCAGCCGCACGGCGATGTCTCGTGATCCACCACCTCGCGCAGGCTCGCATGCTCAAACAACACATGCTGGCCTGCGCGCAGCTCATAACTCGCCGTTCCAAACTGGTCCACAATCTCAAGCGCCGGCGCACGCGCGCCCAGGCTCTCAACGCACGTGTCACCGTTCTGCGTGACGCGCATGCGCAGGTCCAGCGGACCTCGCGCACGTACCGTAAACCGCAGGTCCGGCGTAATCACCACGTCTCGCTCATCCACCACCGTTCGCAGCTCCATAGCCCCGCGCTCCAGCGCAAACAACAGCGGCGCCGGCACGCCTTGCACGCTCGCGCCCGACGTCACATGGAGGCTGCTGGTCGCGCACACCTCCGCGACCCCGCCGCGCTCCAGCCGCAGATCCGCCGTCTGCCCCCTCGCCGTGATAGTCGATCCGCCGCGCACCACAGCACGGTCGCCTGTCACCTCCAAGGCGCCCGAGACCGTCGCTTCCGAGATCCGCAGATCGCCGATCACGGAGGCTCCCGATCCCCCACCGACCTGCGCCACCGCCGTCCCAAGCCCACCCCAAAACCCGGCAGAGCAGGTCAGACAAACAAGCTGCAGCACGAGCGACCTGGTTCCGAGATGTACCATACAACACCCAGACTACATGGCCAGGGTCTTCTGGAGAGACTGCCGAGACCTGGCTCAGCGACCAAACCTACATGAGGAGGAAGTTACGGATCAGCTGCCGCCCGTCCCGCGTCAGGACGCTCTCCGGGTGAAACTGCACGCCTTCGATCGGCAAGGTTCGATGCCGCAGACCCATGATGAGCGTCTCTCCCGCATCGTCAGGCTCCGTCCGCGCTGAAATCTCCAGCTCCTCCGGCAGACCCTCTTCACGCACAATCAACGAGTGATACCGCGCGCAAGTCATCACCGACCCGATCCCGTCGAAGATCGTCCGACCATCGTGCGCGACCTCGCTGGTCTTTCCGTGCATCAGCTTCGGCGCCCGCACCACATCGCCGCCAAACGCCGCCCCGATCGCCTGATGCCCCAGGCAGACACCCAGAATCGGTACTCTCCGGCCCGGCTCTTTCCCGCCCGCTTCGTCCCTCCGGCCCAACTCCGCAAAGTGCCGGATCAGATCGACACTGATCCCCGCCTCCGCCGGCGTACACGGCCCCGGCGAGATCACAATGCGCTCCGGCCGCATCGCCTCCACCTCCTCCGGCGTCACCTCGTCGTTGCGCCGGATCACCATCTCCGCGCCCAACTCGCCCATATACTGCACCAGGTTGTAGGTAAACGAATCGTAGTTGTCGAGAACGAAGACCATGGGTACCCGCCCCTGATTTTACCCGCTTCCTTGTACGCCCAGACCGTTCCTTTAGGCCTCGAGGCGCACAGACCGCACCGGCGCCGGCCTCGGCGAACTGAAGTGTCCGACATGCCCGCCAGCTCCAGCCGCCCGCGGTCGCGCCCCTCGCAGCGAGAGATCTCTGACCCGCAACTCAGCCGCGCCAGCCGCCGGCAACGGCCTCTGCGGAACCGCGTCCCACTCCTCCTCCGTGCCGAACTCCTCCACCCCAGAGGCCGCTTCGGGCCGCGAGCTCCACACCTCTGCCCGCCCCGCGCACCGCATCACCACCTCGCGAAAGACCGCCAGGGCCTCGCTCTCATTGCCCTCAATCGACGCCAAACCGAGCGCAAGCGGTGAGATCTCCTCCTCGAAACGCAGCATGACCACACCTGGAAACCCGGCCAGACCGACCGACTCCGCCACAATCGCCAAGCCCTCGCCCGCCGCCGCATAGGCCAGCACCACAGCGGTCGACTCCGGCGCCTCCACCACGCGCGGCATAACTCCCGACGTCAAAAGGAGCCGGCGAAGATGCGCCTGCTGCAGATGTCCATCCTTGCCGCGCGACGCGATCAAGGGCGTCCGCCGCAGCTCCTCAAGCGAAATCTGTGACCGGGACGCAAGCGGACTCCCCCGCGACACCATCGCGACCAGAGGCTCCGCGCGGATCAGCTCAAACTTCACCCGCGGATCGGAGATCTCCTCCACCATCAAGAGCGCATCCACCGAACCCTCCGAGATCCGCAGCCTCTGCTGCTCGGTCGTCAGCTCCAATACCTCGAGCTCAAACATGGGGTACTCCGCCGCGAGGGTACGAAGGACCGCCGGCAGGAGCACCGATTGCCCCACCGGACCACAGCCCACCTTCAGCCGCAGCCGGGCATCCATGTCGCCCAGCCGAGAACGCGCCTCTTTCACGGTCTCAAGAATGGTCTGCGCATACTCACGAAACGCCACGCCCGCGGCCGTCAGCCGCACCTGCTGCCGGCTTCGCTCAAACAGCTTCGCCCCAAACGCTTCTTCAAGGGACTTGATCTGAAACGTGATCGTCGGCTGACTCATATACAGCACGCGCGCCGTCTTGCCGTAGTGCAAAAGATCCGCAAGCGTCAGAAAACACTGCAGCTGCCTGATTCTGAAGTCCAAAGGAGAGCCTCGGTTATCGTGAGAGAAACCTGTGCGTCTGCTACGGGCTGCCAAAGCAAGGGACACCATCTAGGTTGTGGCGAGGGAGAAAGCTACGTCGAAATACAGCAATTACCTGAAATTGAGTAGCGGTGTAGGCCAATATTCACAGCGCTCTCATCATTTGTCAATGGAAATTTAGGGCCCCACGGGAGTTTAGGGCGCTCACGTGCTCACCTGAACTTCCAACACCCTGCTCCATCCCCCGCAACCGCAAAAATGGGCAAGATCCGCACCCGCAGATCCCGCCCATATCTTCCGGCCGCCACCCTCAACCCTCAAACGTCACGCAGAGACTCTAGTGCGGCCACTTCCAGTCGCGCGTCTCCGGCCGGTCAATCCCGAACTCGTGCGCATACTGCACGCTCTCGATGATCTGTCCGCGCAACCACTCCTTCGTATGCGCCGCCGCCTGCTGCAGCTTCGGCACACGGTCGATCACATCGATCGCCAACGTAAACCGGTCGGCCTGGTTGACGATCGCCAACTCGAGCGGCGTGTTGATGTTGCCCTTCTCCTTGTACCCGTGCACGTGCATGTTCTCGTGATTGTTCCGCTGATACGTCATCTTGTGGATCAGCCACGGGTACCCGTGGAAGTTGAAGATCACCGGCTTGTCCAGCGTAAACAGCGAATCGAAGTCCCGATCTGTCAGGCCATGCGGATGCTGCAGGTTCGACTGCAACTTGAACAGATCCACCACATTCACAAACCGGATCTTCACCTCTGGACACCGCTCGCGCAAGATCGCCACCGCCGCCAGAGCCTCCGCCGTCATCACATCGCCGCAGCTTGCCATCACCACATCCGGCTCGTCGCCATCGTCGTTGCTGGCAAAGTCCCAGATGCCGATTCCCTTTGTGCAGTGCTCGACCGCGGCCTCCATGTCCAGGTAGTTCAAATGCTCCTGCTTATCCGCGACGATCACGTTGATGTAATCCGTGCTCCGCAGACAATGATCCCCGACGCTCAGGAGGCAGTTCGCGTCAGGCGGAAGATAGATGCGTGTGATGGAAGCGCTTTTGTTCGTCACCACATCCAGAAATCCTGGATCCTGGTGCGAAAACCCGTTGTGATCCTGCCGCCAAACCACCGACGAAATCAGGAGATTGATCGACGAGATCGGCGCCCGCCACTTCAGATCCTTGCTCTTCTCCAGCCACTTCGCATGCTGGTTGAACATGGAGTCGATGATGTGGATAAACGCCTCATAGCTGTCAAACAGGCCGTGCCGCCCAGTCAGCACGTAGCCCTCAAACCAACTCTCAAGCGTCGTCTCGCTCAGCATCTCCATCACGCGTCCGTTGCGCGCCAGCTGGCTGCCGTCCAGGTCCGCCGGCAGCTCCTCTTCGAGCCACGTCTTCTTGCTCGCCTCGTAGATCGCCTGCAGCTTGTTCGATGCCGTCTCATCCGGCCCGAAGACCCGAAAGCTCTTCATGTTCTGCCGCATCACATCGCGCAGAAACTTTGCCAGGTTCCCCGTCGGCGAGACCATCGTCGTTCCCGGCTTCTCAACCTTTACCCCATAGTCGCGAAAATCCGGCAGATCGAGCGGCTTGCGCAGCTTGCCCCCGTTTGCATGCGGATTGCCGCTCATCCGGCGCTCGCCCTCAGGCGCCATCGCCGCGTACTCCGCTTTCAAACGTCCGCTCTCGTCAAACAACTCCTCCGGACGGTACCCTCGCAGCCATTCCTCAACCTGCTTCAACTCCTCCGGATTGGTACGCGGATCGGTGATCGGAATCTGGTGCGCACGCCAGAAATTCTCGACCTTGTGCCCGTCCACAAACTTCGGTCCCGTCCATCCCTTCGGACTGCGCAAGATGATCATCGGCCACTTCGGCCGCGGAGCATCGTTCGCCGGCTCCTTGCGCGCCGCATCCTGGATGGCCCGAATCTCCGTCACACAGCGTTCGACCACCTCGGCCATCTGCTGATGCATCCGCTCCGGGTCGTCGCCCTCGACAAAGTACGGCGTCCATCCGTAGCCCTTGAACAGCATCTCCAACTCTTCGCCGGGAATCCGTGCAAGCAGCGTCGGATTGGCGATCTTGTACCCGTTCAGGTGCAGGATCGGCAGAACCGCGCCATCCCGCGCCGCGTTCAGGAACTTGTTCGAGTGCCAGCTCGTCGCGAGCGGTCCCGTCTCCGCCTCGCCGTCGCCCACCACCACCGCAACGATCAGGTCCGGGTTATCGAACGCCGCCCCAAACGCATGCCCAACGCTATACCCCAGCTCGCCGCCCTCGTGGATCGACCCCGGCGTCTCCGGTGTGCAGTGGCTCCCGATCCCCCCTGGAAACGAAAACTCCTTCAAAAACTTCTGCATCCCCGCGATATCCCGGCTCTTCTCGGGATACACCTCCGAGTACACACCCTCCAGATAGCTGTTCGACAAGGTCGCCGGCGCACCGTGCCCCGGCCCCGCGATGTAGATCATGTCGAGGTCGAACTTCTTGATCACACGATTCAGGTGCACCCACGTAAACGTCTGTCCCGGGTCCGTGCCCCAGTGCCCCAGGAGCCGCTGCTTGATCTGGTCGACCTCCAGCGGCTGGCGCAACAGCGGATTCTCCTGCAGATACAGCATCGCGCCGCACAAGTAGTTGCACGCCCGCCAGTACGCATCCATGCGCCGCAACTCATCGGCGCCCAACACCTTTGGCACATCCGCCGCGACCGCCGCCCCATTCTGCGACCCGTTCTGCCCTGACCCTGAACCCTGCTCCACAACTGGTCTGCCTGTTACGCTCGATGCACTCATCGGACCGTTCTCCCTTGTGCTGCCTTCGACCTTCTATGCTGCGCCGGACATGTTACAGCCCGGTCATCTCAACCACATGCCGGGCGATCGCTCGGTCCTCGTCGGCCGGCACCACCCATACCCTCGTTGCCGATCGCTCCGGACCGATCTCCCGCATGCCGGAACCCTTGACCAGATTTCGACTGTCCTCCAATTCGATGCCCATACCGCCGAGACCGACCAGAACTTCTTTCCTCGACCGGGCATCGTTCTCCCCTATGCCTCCCGCGAACGCCACACCATCCACACCGCCCATCAGAGCTACATAGCTTCCGATCGCCTTCCGCACGCTGCGCGTAAACACCTCGATCGCCATCCGCGCCCGCTCGTCACCGGCTTCGGCCGCCTCGCGCACATGCTTCATATCGTTGCCCATGCCCGAAACCGCATGGACACCCGCACCATGGTTCAGCATCTTCTCGACCGCTTTCACCGCCGCGTCCAGATCTCCCTTCTGCTGCCGCAACAAATAGAGCACCACCCCCGGGTCAAGATCCCCGGGCCGCGTCCCCATCACAACGCCGCCCGTCGGCGTCAGACCCATCGTGTTCTCAATCGATCGCCCGTCCACGATCGCCGTCACACTGCATCCGCTGCCGAGATGCGCCATCACCAGCCGCCGCGGAAGCACCCCAGCGTCCCGCATCTGCCGGACCACCGACTCGCACGAAAGCCCATGAAAGCCGTACCTCCGCACACCCTGCGCGCGCAGCTCCTCCCCCAACGCATACCGCTTCGCCTGCTCCGGCATCGTCTCGTGAAACACCGTATCGAAACACGCAAAGTGCCCCGCCTCGGGGAGCCTCCGCTCCATCTCTTCGATCAGCCGCACTGCCTCCGGATCATGGAGCGGAGCAAACGCCGCCGCCGCCCGCAAATCGTCGAGCACCTCCGGCGTCACGCGCACATGCGTGGTCAGCTTGGCTCCTGGATGCACCACGCGATACCCCACCGCATCCACGCGCTCGTCGCCCGGCCGGCTCACCGCATCCGCCACGGCCCCAGCAGCCTGCTCGGCCGTCGCCTCCCCTGGCAGCGTCGCCCCCCGGCTCAGATCCTCCCCCGAGGCGTCCTGAAAGCGCATCTTCGCATCGTCCGTCCCAATCCCGCTCGCCTCTCCCTCCGCCACCATCTCCGGCCCCGCCGCCTCACCAGCCCCACCCGCCCGGTACACCGAAAACTTGATCGAAGACGATCCGCTATTGATCACCAAGATGCGCAAACTTCCACCCCCCGTCCCTACCCCTCACGTGCGCAGGTGTGTCTATGTGACGGACACCACCGTCCAGCCGTTGCTCTCAGCCGGTCGATCGCCCGTCCCGCTCCATCCAAAGCCCTCCCCGCCAAATCCCCCTCTGATACCTTCATAGCCACATCTACCTTCATAGCCACAGCCATGGACACCCCCTCAGTACCAGACCCTGGAGGACAGCTCCGATGAATCGTCGTCTCTTCTTGCGGAACGCCGGCGCCATCGCCGGCGCCGGCACCTTCCAATCCCTCGGCCTCGCCGGTTGTGCGTCCGCCCACCGGCCCCCCAGCGCATCCGCCCAATCCGTCCAGACCCTAGCTCCCAACCTGCCGTTCTACGACCTCCCCGGCCCGATCCTCCCCATCCGCGCCGACCTCGACCGCATCTTTCGCATCACCGTCTGCCTCCGACCCTTTCGCGCCACCGGCCCCCGGCTCGACGTCGAGCGCGTCGCCGGCAAGATCGTCGTGCACAACTACGGTCACGGCGGCAGCGGCTGGTCCCTCTCCTGGGGTTCCGCCGACCTCGTCGTGCGCCGCGCCCTCCAGGCCTCCT
>CAXTYQ010000078.1:0-15895 GCA_964248505.1 uncultured Acidobacteriaceae bacterium | reverse complement strand
AGGCGGCCAAGGCGCTCGGTCGCGGGGACTTCCCTCTCGCGCTGAAGCTCCTGGTCCCGCTGGCGGCTGACAATCCGACCGACGCTCGCGTCCTGTTTGATCTCGCGAGCGCCGAGGATGCGCTCAGCGGCTCCGATCGGGCACAGATCGCCGCGGCCGAGCAGAGCTACCGCCGTTCGATCGCGGCCGATCCGGCCTACTTTGAGCCGCACCTTGCGCTGGGCCTGTTGCTGGCCCGCAACAACCACACGGAGGCTGCGCGCATGGAGCTGGTCGCGGCGACGACGCTGCGGCCGCCTGACCCTGAATTGAAGGCGCGGGCGTTTCGGGCGCTGGCTCGGGTCGACCAGTCGTTGAACCCGGTCGAGGCTCGCGACGCCCTGCTTCAGGCCCTGAAGATCTCCCCCGAGACCCCGGACGACACCTTGCTCGCGGCCGCTCTGGCCGAGCAGTCGGACGACCCGGCCGCGGCCGAGACGGCGTATCGCCGGTTGCTGGCAGCGACGCCAGGCGACCCATCCGCGACGTCTGCGCTCGCACGTCTCTTGCTCCGGCAGGGCAAGCCGGCCGACGCCGAAAGTCTCCTGAAATCCGCTCTGGCCAACCACCCTGACGACCCTGTGCTCCTGGCCCAGTTCGCCTCGGTTGCGCTCCAGGAGAACAAGCCAGCGGAGGCACTCGATCGGCTCCGTCCGGTTCAGGCGGCGCACCCGGACGACAGGGATCTCCGTCGGCTTTACGCGCACCTGCTCTCCGCGACTGGCGACTATGCCGCGGCCGAACCCGTTCTGGCGGATCTGAGCGCGCAGTCGCCCGACGATCCCGTGCTCCTGGACGAGGTCGCGGACGCTCTGATTCATCTCCGCCGCTTCCCGGAGGCCGAGGCGATCCTCGCCCGCGCCCTGGCCCATCCGGAGCTTTTTTCGACGCCGTTGAATCGCGCCGATGCCGCCAGTCATCTAGCCTTTGCGGCATCCCAAAACTCCCATCCCGAGGTGGTATTGCAAGCGTTGTCGGTGCGTGCTACAGTCCTGCCACAGTCGCCTTCTTCGCTGTTCCTGGCGGCGACCGCGCACGACCGGCTTCACCATACGAAAGAAGCGACCAACCTGTACCGGCAGTTCCTCCTGGTGGCGAACGGAAAGTTTCCCGACGAGGAGTCTGAGGCGCGCCACCGCCTCCTCGCCCTCGCTCACACGAGATAGAAAATCTCGAGGTGCAATATGGCTTCTCTGCTCCGCTGCTCTGGCCTCCGCAAAACCTTTCTCGCCTCACTTCCGATCATTCTTCTTCTGTTTACAACCTCGCTCCACGCCGGGAACAAGGACGAGGTCTTGCCGGACGAGGGGACGCTGGCACAGCTTGAGTTGCGCGCCCAGCAGGCCCAGCCGCGCGAGCAGTGCTTCCTCTACACCGAGCTTGTCCACACCATGACCGAGATCGCCGGCAAGCAGATGCGCGACGGCGAGGTGGAGCGGGCCAGCGCCATGCTGAAGCGTACGGAACACTACGCGCAGCTGATCCACATGGGCTTGGCAAACGATTCAAAGCGCCTGAAAAACGCCGAGCTTCTGATGCACCACACGACTTATCGGCTGAGCGAGTACCTCCACGAGGCATCGAGCGAGGATCGCGCCGTGCTCCAGTCGACGCTGAAGCAGCTGAACCAGGTGCATGACGAGATCCTGATGCACGTCTTTGCCCACTAAGGAGCAGGGATCGAGACTCATGCGCCACCTGCTCGCCCCCGCTCTCTTGCTGCTCTCTCTCGCTCCGGCCCTCCTGCTCTGCCCTGGGCGCCAGGCGTATGCGCAGGCGCGCGGCGAGGAGAGCCTGTCGGACGCCGAGGTGGAGCAACTGCGCGAGTCGGCGTACACGCCGTCCGACCGGATCCTGGTGTTTATCAAGCTCCTGGACACGCGGGCCAAGCGGATCACCGATCTCGTGGCCAAGCCGCGGCGACCGGGCCGCGAGGAAGATCTGCACGATCTTCTGGAGCAGTTCACGGCCATCGCGGACGAGCTGAACGATAACCTGGACGACTATGGGCCGCGGCATCGCGACCTCCGCAAGCAGTTGCCCAAGCTGCTCGAAGCGGTCGACCGCTGGAACACCGCGCTCAAGACACCGCCGGACAACGACGTGTATGCGGTCGCGCGCAAGCTGGCGCTTGAGTCGGTCCGGGATGTGCGCGAGGAGGCGACGCGGCTGGTCGAGGATCAGAAGACCTTCTTCGCCGCGCACCCGGAGGCGGCGAAGGCCGAACACGATCGCGAGAATCCCGGCGCGAACCGGCCGGCCGAGACGCCGCGCTAGAGCCTGTTCCCGCAACTGCTGTGTGGCGCAGATCTGGCCGCGGCTACAGCATTTCTCCTGTAGGTGTACATCGAAGATACAGATGTCATGGCCGTTTTCCCCAATGAAAACGGCGCTCCACCACTTCATCCAGCTCACAGGGACAGGAGAAATGCTCTACCCGCGTGTTAACCTGGACAGAGTGTGCCTTCCCCGCTGATCGATATCTTTGAAGAGCAGTATCGCGAGCTCCGGCCGCGAGCTCCGATCCCTCCGCTCGACATCCGGTTTCGCCGGTTTACTTCCCTAAACACGACGATTCGGCTGCGCGAGGGCAAGCTTCACGTCCGTCTGTCGGATCTTCTGGAGCACGCGCCGGCGAGCGTTCACCACGCGATCGCGCACATCCTGCTGGCCAAGCTCTACCGCAAGCCCATCGCGCCCACGTACGCCGACCGCTACCGCCGCCACGTCTCGTCCGAAGCGGTCCTGCGAGAGGCGGCGCACATTCGCCAGACCCGCGGCCGCAAACGCATCCTTTCGGCGCAAGGGCATCGGTGGGACCTCGACGAGGTCTTTGAGTCGCTGAACACGAGATTTTTCTTCGGTCTGCTGGGCCGGCCGACGCTGACGTGGTCCGCGCACCAGGCGCGCCGCGCGCTCGGCCACTACGACGCCGCGCACAACACGATCGTCGTGAGCCAGGTGTTTGACCGGCCGGACACACCGCGGTGCGCGATCGAGTACCTGCTCTACCACGAGATGCTGCACCTGAAGCACCCAGTCCGGGTAAAGGCCGGCCGCCGATGCGTGCACTCGCGAGAGTTTCAGGCCGAGGAGCGCCTGTTCCCGGAGCTCGAAGCCGCGAAGGCGTATCTGAAGCGGCTGTGACCTTACGCTAGGTATTGGCTCCGCCGGCCAGCGCCGGCGACCACTGCACGTGCTTCAGGCGCGCGGCGGCGATCACGGCCGAGCCCACCACAATGCTTCCGAGCGCGGCGATCTGCGCGTTGCTCAGGCCCCAGTAGAGCTTTGGGTTGATGCGGACGAACTCGACCAGAAAGCGCCCGGCGCCGCTCAGGACCAGGTAGATTCCGGTCAGCATGCCGACCGGCAGGAAGCGTCGACCGAGTCGCCACAGGATCCAGAACAGCACAAGCGCGAACAGCAATTCATAGATCGGCGTCGGCTGCACCAGGGCGTCGGGAGGGTTGGGCGGCACCAGGGCGTCCGCTCGCATGTGGACGCCCCAGGGCAGCGTTGTGTTGATGCCGTAGTCGCCGTCCCCGCTGGTCAGGCAGCCGAGCCGGCCGATGCCGTAGCCGATCGCGGCCGCCGGAGCCGCCAGGTCGAGCATCCGCCACGCGCCGACGCGGTCGCCCAGGGCGCCTTCGAGCGGGCTCTGAAAGCGAGCGCTTCGCCCCTGCCACATCAGGGTTGCCACACCGGCCAGAAGGCCTCCATACCAGGCGAATCCCGCTTGAAACCAGTGCAGAAAGCCGAGCAGCACGCGCCCGGGATCGTGCCATCCTGGAAGGCCGATCTGCCGCATGGCCGCGCGCAGCTCCGGGATGTCCTGCGCCTCGTGCCACAGCTTCGCCCCCACGATGCCGGCGATCACCACCAGGGCGACCACGCCGAGAGCGTCCCCGGCGACACCGTTCCGAAGGAAGTTCCGATGGAGCACAAAAGTCGCGGCCACGGCGGCCAGCCACAGCAAGAGCCCAAACGTGCCCAGATGGATCGGGCCGATGTTGAGAAACGGATACATGCGCCTCGCCTTCCCTAAGAAGTATATCGGCGCTTCCCACGAAAACTTTAGTCGTTTACCCTGCCCCTATGCCCACCAGCGCACCTGTCTTCCCTCCAGCCACCGGCATGGAGGTCCTGCTCTCGACCGATCAGATCGCGGCGCGCGTCGCCGAGCTTGGCCGCGAGATCACGGCCGACTACGCCGACAAATCCGTGGTTCTGATCGGCGTCCTCAAAGGCGCCGCGATCTTCTTGTCCGATCTCGCACGCGCGATCGAGATCGATGCCACGTTTGACTTCGTCGCCGTCTCCTCCTACGGCCGCGCCCGCGTCTCCTCGGGAGCCGTCAAGCTCATCAAGGACATCGACAACCCGATCGAGGGCAAGCACGTCATCCTGGTCGAAGACATCCTCGACACCGGCCTGACGATGAGCTACCTGCGCGGCTTGATGCTCCAGCACAAGCCCGCATCGCTCAAGATCGCGACCTGCCTCGACAAGCCCGACCGTCGTCTCGTCCCGATCGAAGCGGACTACGTCGCCTTCCGCATCCCCAACCACTTCGTCATCGGCTACGGGATGGACTACGCCGAGGTGTACCGCAACGTCCGCGACATCCGTCTGTTCCCGGACGCGGCGGGTGGGCATTGAGGTCAGCTATACGTACTCGGACACAGCTGGCTTCGGCCCGGCCAAGCGACTAGACCTTGCTTTGCGAGGCTCTAGAAGCTACAGCATCTTCCACACACGGCACAGGAATGCAACGATGCGGATCGGCCGCGGTTGAAACGCCTCCCCGTCTTCGCTCACCACTAGCTAACCAAGGAGGCGACCCGCCGTGAATCTTACAAATTTCGCCGGCCAGAACTGGCTGATCACACCGGTGGCGCTTGCCGTCGGAGAACACGCACCTCTGAGCATCCACGATCAGAAGTGGCTTCTGGTCTTGACCGGCGTCGTCGCTGCAAACCTGCAGGGAAACAGTACGTCGCAGTGGCATAACGCGAATTTGTCATTTCTTCCGGACATGGCCGGCCCCAGCAACTCCGGGCCCTTGAACTGGGCCGTAGGCCAATACGCGATTCCGAAGCCGGCGGGCCAGAGCTACGCCATTCAATTCGCGCTTGACGAGTGGGCGCCGTTCGTTTCGCTCAGTGCGATCTACGATCAGGGACCCTCGATCGATGCCGGTTACGCCGTCAACGTGTGGCGACCCAATCACTTTGCCGCCGGCATCGATGCGGTCAGCAACGCGCAGGTGGGAGATATCTTCACCGGCGTCAATGTCGATGTGGGCGTTCGCGACACCGACGCTTGGATGCTAAGTCTTAGTTACAACATCACGCTGCGAGGACGGATCGTCTTCACAAAAACTCCAGTCATCCTGTTCCAATCGAACTTTGAGAACACGCCTGCAAATCAGCCGCCGTTAGCGGCACAGGCCGTGGGAACAGCGAAATTCAACGGTCCAAACCTTGTCCTCTCCCCAACCTTTCCGCACACCGGCAATTGGCTGCAGATCGGCCCGCTCTCGACAGCGGGGGCTGAGTTCGATGCGATCTTCCTCAATGTTCCCACCGGCCTCGGCGTCTTCACTTTCTCCGCGATGATGTTTATGAGTTCCAAGAGCACCGAGTCCTACATCGCTTTCAATTCGGACGCGGAGACGAATCCATCGTTCCTGACCCTGCTCTTCGCGGACAACAATCAGGTCCAGGATGGCGGCCTCCATCCCACGGGCTGCACATTCCCCCGCGATCAGACCTTTGCCATCCAGGTCACCCTCGCCGTGACAGGGACGTCGGCTACAGCGCAGATCGGGGTCGCGGGCACGGTCGCGAACTACACCCTGCATCAGAGCCCGTCTTCGTTCAGCTCGATCGCATTCGCCCAGCAGAACGCAGGCGGCAGCGGGTTCGATGTTTCCGACATCGTTGTGACGTACACGGCCCAATAAACCGGGAGAATGGTCCTACGGCTCCGAGGAAACCCTAACTATAAAGAGAGGAGCAAAAAAGAGAGGAGCAAATCGTGATTTCAAAGAATGCGTTGGTAGCTGGACTGCTCTTGATGACACCGCTGGTCGGTCAAGCTCAGCGTCACGTCGCGCCGCAAATCACGGATCTTCTCAAAGTTCCCCTGAAGCAAACCAAGGTCACGGATTGCGCGGCCGCTGTTCGTGAGGTCCAGTGGGGAAGTACCCGGTTGACTTACACATCGGATGGTTTGCGCTTCGACGGCCTTCAGAGCTCAGGTGCGGCGTGGCATGCAACTGTGCCCGCAAGCAACGTGTTGAAGTGTGAAGTTTGGTCAGCAAACCTTCATAAGGGAGCCAAGTCCTCCCTCATAGTGTTCAAAGCACCTGAGACCGGTGGGATCGAGGGCGGCGAATTGACCATCTTTTCCTTTGACGATCAGGGCCGGCCACTCCCTTGGCAGGTCACCGGCAGCCTCACTTCCACGGCCCAAGGCATCACACAGCTCGCGTCAGACCCGGCAACGGAAACGGCACAGATACTTGTCCCTGTACGCGAGGGAGATCCCCATTCAGACTTCGCCGAAGTCACCTCTCTTTTCCGATGGCAAAACGGCGGACTTTCCAAGGTCGTGGGCACGGACAGTTCCGGAGCGAAGTGGCCCGTCGTAAGTGGGAGCACACGCGCCTTGACCGGAAAAGAGAGCCTGCTTACGTCATCTTTTGGCAAGACAGACGCGACTGCAGCAGCGGCTGCCTTGGCCTCTGCGGAACCAGTCAAGGTGGTCAAAAGAGCCGGTTTCTCTGACGCTGAACCAGTCCTTCTTTCCAATGGTCAGAGGTCGAGATTCCCGGCCATGCTGGTCCTTGATAAAGCCGACGGCTCAAGAAGTATCTTTCTTGACGAGCATGTCGTAGACGGAATCGATGAGGTCATCCAGCTCGGATCGGCAGTCACTCTGCAAGAACAAGCTGCGAGAGCGACGAATGCCGCCCCTTCGTCATGACGGCTAAGAGCGGCAGTTGATGACACCGCTGGAGCCGCTACACCGGCGGGCTGGACCGCTGATCCGGAGTTAGACCAAGGCGGCGCGCCGGTCTGAAAGACCGGTTTGCGACGCTCGTTTTGGTTGCCACGCCCACCCCGGCGGCGGCGGACATGCCGAAGGCCGCGGCGAGCAGATCGTAGCTTCTGAGTCGGGCTTCGTGGTCCCAGAGGATGGTGTTGATCACGAGCTCTCCGATGCCGAGCTGTCGGCTCATGCGCTCGAGACCGTGGCGCACCTGGTCGGGGGTGCCGACGAAGTAGCGGGGCCACTCGCCATCCTCGCCTGGGCCGACGATGTCGCCGCCGGTGGCCCGGAGTCTGCGGAGCGCATCTTCGGGGGCCGACACGGGCCGCCGATCGCCCATGCGGATCTGGCGTTGCAGCAGGCGCACGCTCGCGTGGAGATAACGCGCCTCTTCCTCCGTCTCGGCGCAGACGACACCGACGGCGGCCATGGCTTCGGGCTCGGGGCGGTGAGCGCTGGGGACGAAGTCGCGGAGGTAGGTTTCGATCGCTCGCCGGGTCCCGAGGGCGCTGAAAAAGTGGGCAAAGGCGTAGGGCAGACCAAACTCGGCGGCGGCTGACGCGCTCCACGGGCTCGATCCGAGCAGCCACACATCCGGTCCGCCGATGTCTTCCGGGACGACGCGGATGCGGCTGAAAGGGTGCTGGGCCGGGAAGTCGCCGTCGAGAAACGCGAGCAGTTCGCTGATCTGGTCGGCGAAGTCGTCCGTGGGCTGGACGCGGCGTTCGCGACGGAGCGCGAGGCTCTCGTTGGGTCCGCCGCCGGGCGCGCGGCCGATGCCGAGGTCGATCCGGCCGGGGTAGAGCGCGGAGAGTGTCTTGAACTGCTCGGCCACCTTGAGCGGGGCGTAGTGCGGCAGCATGACGCCGCCCGATCCGAGCCGGATGCGGTTGGTCTCGGCGCCGATCCGCGCGAGCATGATCTCGGGCGCCGTGCAGGCCAGCGTCTCGATCGCGTGGTGCTCGCTCATCCAGAAGCGGTGGAAGCCGAGCGCCTCCACATGCCGCGCGAGACGGACCGATCGACCGAGCGCCTCGGCTGCCGTCGTACCCTCGGAAACCGGCGCCTGGTCGAGCACTGACAATCGCAACTGTGAGATCTTGCCGTCCATGGGGATTGGATGTTCATGGGGGTGAAAATGGCTCGCTCCAGAGCGGAAACGGTTCACCGGATCTCGGTCTCGGTTGCGTAAACTGAGGGGAGCCGAACCGGCCTGTGCGCATCCAATTGACAGGCCCGCCGGATGCCCGTGACCACCCTATGATGAACGTCCAGCAGAAGCTTGAGATCCTCGCCGACGCCGCCAAATACGACGCCTCGTGCGCGTCCTCGGGCGCAAAGCGGGCGGCCGCGCCGGGCGGGATCGGGTCGTCGGACGGCGAGGGAATCTGCCACTCGTACACGCCGGACGGCCGCTGCGTCTCGTTGCTCAAAATCCTCCTGACGAACTTCTGCACCTACGATTGCGTCTTCTGCGTGAACCGCGTCTCGTCCGATATCCGGCGCGCTCGATTCACGCCGGAGGAGGTCGTCAACCTCACGCTGGACTTCTACAAGCGCAACTATATCGAGGGCCTGTTTCTCTCGTCCGGCATCATCCAGTCGCCGGATTACACGATGGAGCAGCTGGTGACCGTCGCCAAGACCCTGCGCCAGGTGCATAAATTCGGCGGCTACATCCATCTAAAAACCATTCCCGGATGCTCGGAGGAGCTGGTGGCCGAGGCGGGTCTGTTTGCCGACCGGCTCTCGGCCAACATCGAGCTGCCGACCGATCGGGACCTCGTGCAGCTCGCGCCGGAGAAGAAGTCCAAGGTGATCGAGACGACGATGGCGCAGATTGCGACGCGCGCGGCGGAGTCCGAGGAAGACCACGCGAAGTCTCGCCTAGCGCCGACCCTGCAGGCGCCGAAGTTTGCCGCCGCCGGCCAGTCGACGCAGATGATCGTCGGCGCGACGCCCTCAACCGACCGCGAGATCCTGTCCACGGCCACGCACCTGTATGGCCAGTACAAGCTGCGCCGCATCTACTACACCGGCTTCAGTCCGTACCCGGAGGCGGACACGCGGCTGCCGCTCAAGGCCGCCCCGCTGGTGCGCGAACACCGGCTCTACCAGTCGGACTGGCTGATGCGTTTCTATGGTTTCCAGGCGTCCGAGCTCACGTCCGACACCAACCCGGACCTCTCGCTCACCGAGGACCCGAAGTCGACCTGGGCCCGCACCCACCCCGAGTTCTTTCCCGTCGACGTCAACACGGCCCCCCGCGAGGCTCTCCTGCGCATTCCCGGCATCGGCTACAAAAACGTCGACCGCATCCTGCGCATTCGCAAGTACCACCGCCTCGGGCTCGACGACCTGCGCAAACTCAACGTTCGCGTGAAGAGTTCGCTGCCGTACCTGGTCGCCGACGATCACCTTCCGGCGTCCGTGCTCGTCCCAGAGGCAGGTCGGCTCTCGGGCGTCGTCACCCAGCTTGACCTCTTCGCACCTGTGAGCGCACTCACCGGCAGCCTTTAGCGCCGCGACCTAAACCGCCTACGGAGCCGACGGCTTGATCCATGCGAGCCACGCCGACGCAAAGCTCGCATCGGGCAGCCAGGCGTCGGCCGGACCGCTCGAAGTCCGCGGGTCGGAGACGACGTCGGCAGCTGAGATCTGGCAGTTCGTGTGCCCCGATCCGTCGAGCACGCCGTCCGCCATACACGTGTACTCTCCGCGGGAACCGAGCGTCAGGTGGATCGGCGCCGGAGCACTGGCCGAGCTCTGCCGGAGCGGAACAACCGCCGTCATCCAGGCGAGCAGAATCGGTTTCGCCGAGATCGTGCAGCAGTGCCCCACGCCAGGCTGTACGGCGAACGCCCAGGGTGCGCCGAGGAGACGCCCGCTCTCAAAGTAGTGTTGGGTCAAGGACGTTCCCGCCATGGTGTCGTCTGCGTTCGCCAGCATCAGGAGCGGAATCTGTCTGAAGTTGACCGAGGGACTGAGCTGTCGCAGCCCCACGTGAGCCGACGCGGCGGCGTAGGTCACGACCGTGAGGACGCGGTCGGGCATCGACTCGGCGGTCGTGATCGAGAGCACGCCGGCTGCCGAAAACCCGAACATCGCGAGGTTCGCGGTCGCCACCTCCGGGTGTCCGCTAAGCGCCGCGAACTGGCTCAACGCGGAGCGGAGAGCGCGCGCCGGCCCCTTGCTGCCGTCCGACTGAATATCGTTGTAGCTGAGCGCGTTGCACTGGTGCGCGTACACCAGGCCCAGACGGAGCTGGCCGGCGAGCGCACGGAGCTCGGGATCCTGCCACAGATCCGCGCTGTCCATGCGTTCAAAGACGACCCACACGCCCCGGACCGGCTCGGTCAGATCGAGCAGGAGCAGGTCGTACGCGCACGGTCCGGCCAGATCGTCTCCCGGCACCGGCGCAACAGAGGTCCCAAACGTCGCCGCGACAGCTGCGGGGGACGCTGTGATCTGCAACTGCGCGGTCGCATGGATCTGCCCGGAGGTCGCGAGGATCGTGACGGTTCCCGGCCCATCCGTCTCGAGCCATCCCGAAGCGTTGATGGTCGCCGCGCCCGTGTCCGAGCTGCTCCAAGCCACGCCGCTGCTCAGGAGAGCGGACGTCCCGTCACTGTAGCTCGCGGTCGCACCATACTGCGCCGTCGCGCCTGCAACCAGCGACATCGATCCGGGCGCAATCGCGAGTGCGGTGAGCACCTTCGGCGCGGACGAACTGCCCGAGCCCGAAGCTCCGGTCAGGGGTGATCCTGGCGCCGACGTGCCAACGGTCTCGACGCTGGTTCCGCAACCGACCCCGAAGAAGAAAGTTATGGAAAGAGCGAAACACCACAGACTGCAGGGACGTGCACGTGCCGACATCAATCGTTCTCAGACCAGCTAACATGGGCACAAGATCAGACCCGTCCGCAACCTCCTGCTAAAAAGCGCAAAGCTGGGAGCGAGACCTGGTCCTGGCCTATCTGGTCGCTCAAGTGTAGAGCAAGCGTCGGAAATACCTATACCGCTTTCGGGGCAGAGCCCGGATCAGCTCAGCTACGACACTGTCCGTCGGCGCATCCAAATGTCTGGCTCGCACCGCTCGCCGAGGTGAGATCCGTGTCCACACGCCCGGGCTCCCATCGGCTTCAGGCCCTGCGAGTAGACCTCCACGATGAAACGCATCCCTATCCAACCCGACTTCCCCGACTGGCGCACCCACGCCCGCATCGCCCTGCAGATGGGATACATGCCCGAGGAGATCGACTTTGAGGACGCGACCGTCCCCACCACGCTTGCGCTCGCGCTCGACGCGGACGACTCTCCCACAGGCACGCCGGTCCTGAACCCGCACGTCCCGAAGGCCTTTCTCAACACGGCCGAGATCGCCGCGGCGCATCGCTCGCCTGACCGCTGGAACCTCCTCTACCGCATCCTCTTTCGCCTGCAGGCCAACCGGGATCTGCTGCGGATAGAGATCGACACCGACATCGGCCACATGCGCACGTTGGAGTCGCAGGTGCGCCGCGACCTCCACAAGATGCACGCCTTTCTGCGCTTTCGCAAGGTCGAGCCGGACCCGATGGACGTTGCCAATCCCTTCACGCCGCACCCGGAGCCGCTAATTTCCGACGCACCCGCGAGCGCAGCCGCAGGTGAAGCGAGCCTCAATCCAGACCACTTCATCGCCTGGTACCAACCGGATCACCGCATCCTCCCGCTCGCCGCGCCGTTCTTTGCCGAGCGCTTCCCCTCCATGCAGTGGACGATCCTGACGCCGGACCAGTCGGTCGCATGGGACCCGGCGACGAAACAGCTGCACTGGTTTGAGGGTCTACCCCGCGAAGCCGCGCCGGCTGAAGACGAGCTCGAGACGCTCTGGCGATCGTACTATTCAAGCATCTTCAACCCCGCCCGTCTCAACCCGTCCGCCATGCGCTCGGAGATGCCGGTGCGCTACTGGAAGGATCTCCCCGAGGTCACGGTTCTTCCGCATCTCATCACGCAAGCTGCCCTCCGTGTAGGAACCATGGTCCAGACCCAAGCCGACAAGCCGACTGCCGCCCCCTTCGTCCCGCCCGAGCACACCCTCCCCGTCCTTAGCGCCGCGATGAACGGCTGCCGGGGCTGCGACCTCTACCTCCACGCGACCCAGGCTGTGCCGGGCGAGGGACCGGCGGATCTCGGGCCAGACCACCCCGCCACCCTTATGCTCGTCGGCGAGCAGCCCGGCGACCAGGAAGATCGGCAGGGGTTGCCGTTTGTCGGTCCGGCCGGCCGCATCCTCGACCAGGCCATGGCCGAGCTCAAGATCGATCGGCGCGAGATCTATGTCACCAACGCCGTCAAACACTTCAAATTCGTCCAGCGCGGCAAGCTTCGGCTGCACCAGAACCCGCGCATCGCCGAGATCTCCGCCTGCCGGCCGTGGCTGCTGGCCGAGATCGACGCCGTCCGTCCGCGGGTCATCCTGTGCCTCGGCGCATCGGCGTCGAAGTCGCTGCTCGGCGGCACGTTTGCCCTGATGCGCGATCACGGCAAGGTCCTCTCGACCCCATACGCCGACCAGGTCATCGCGACCATCCATCCCTCGGCCGTCCTTCGCGCGCGAGACGAGACCTCGCGCGAACAGCTTTACAACTTTCTCCGCGACGATCTGGCCCTGGCGCACAGTGCGGCACACGGGGCCGCGCCCACCACGCGTCAGCCAATCGCAATCGGTCTGTGATAGAACGAACCCGGCAGAAGCGGATAGAACGAACCCGGCGCAAGCGGCCCTCCCCAAGGCACCGAGCCGCCAGAATATAAGGAGCTTCCAGAAACACATGAGCGCGACCTCTCTCGCCGGACCCGCACCCACCCAGAGCTTTGACGCAACCGCATTTGCCGCGGAGGCCATGTCGTCGCCGGCGGCGCTTGCGGCCGTTTTGGACCACACGCTGCTCAAACCCGAAGCGACCCGAGCCCAGGTCCTCCAACTCGCGCACGAGGCCGCCGAACACCGCTTTGCCTGCGCCATGGTGAACCCGACCTGGGTCTCGACCGTCTCTGAAGCTCTTCGCGGCACCGGCGTCCCCGTCGGCGTCGTCCTCGGATTTCCCCTGGGCGCGTCGCTCCCGGCATCCAAGCGCGACGAGGCCGTCCGCGTGCTCAAGCTGGGCGCGCACGATCTCGACATGGTGCTCAACATCGGCTTGCTCAAGTCCGGCACGCCCGCCGACTTCGACGCCGTCCGCGAAGACATCCGCGGCGTGGTCGAACTTGCGCATGGCTCGGGAGCCATCGTCAAGGTCATCCTCGAAACCGCTCTGCTCAGCTTTGAAGAGAAGCTCCGCGCCGCCGATCTCGCGCTCTCGGCCGGCGCCGACTTCCTGAAGACCTCAACCGGCTTCTCGACCGGCGGCGCCACTGTCGACGACATCAGCCTCCTTCGCGAACAGGCCGGCAGCCGCGCCGGCGTAAAGGCCTCGGGCGGCATCCGGTCGCTCGCCGACGCCTGCGCCATGCTGCGGGCAGGAGCTTCGCGCATCGGCGCCAGCGCCAGCGTTCGCATCGTCCAAGAACTCGCCGGCCAGACCTCAAACCAGACCCCAAACCAAACCTCCGCCGGCTACTGAGAAAAAACCCGCAGCCCACTCCTTCTCAACCAGATCCTTCGCGCTCAGGGAGCCCTCCGCTCCGCTGCGGTTCTCCCGCCAAAGCCCTCTTCGGCACGATCTCTGATGAAGTTGACACGCTGCGCAACTCCGGCCACGGCGACGCCGACATCGCCGCCATCATTGAGGCGTGTCCGGTGTATGGTTGGGGGCGGAGGTCGTTGACAGTGAACAATCGGTCGGCTCCGCCCTGTGATGTAACTCCAGTGGTTACGTATCCGGATGTGACTGCGGCTGCGCATTGGCTAGAGGCCGCCCTCGGGTTTCGTGTGCGATTGCGAATCGACAACCATCGCGTGCAGATGTGGTTCGGCTCTGCCTGCCTGATCGTGGGTGAGCCGGGCAAGGACAACCAATGGGCGACGAGGAGTTCGGTGAGGCTACGGGTGCCGGATGTAGACGCACTGTACTCGCGGGCGCTGAAGGAGGGAGCCCGCGTTATTCATGCTCCCGAGACCCATGTATATGGTGAGCGCCAAGCCACACTGGAAGACTTCGCCGGACACATCTGGACACTGACCCAGACAGTAGAGGATGTCGACCCGGCGGTTTGGGGCGGCGAGGCTGTGGAACTTTGAGCCCGGCACAAGATCATCAGTCTTATAGGTTGTCCTACCGTTCCTGATCCAGAGATGCGGCTCGCTGGGACATCACCGGATTTCGCAACGACCTCAGATCGGGCCCGCCCACACGCAAGCACCTCTCTGAGGGGCGAAACCTCGCTGGAAGCGGTACCATCAAACGCATCCGCGCGATGCCCCCGTCCCTGCCCAAGCCGATCAGAGCTGCCCCACCGCCCACGGGTGCGGCACCCGGCCCGGCAGCCCCGCTCAGCCTCGGCGAACAGGCCACCCACGAGTTCGAAGGCGACTACTCGCCGACACCGGCCGCACCTCCCGTCCCCGCCAACCCCCGCACCGAGCCGCTCCAGGTCGACTTCCTCCACCGCCTCGCCGACGCGCTCAACACCACGCTCGACCTCCAGGCGCTCATGCACCGCGTCGCCGACCTCGTCCGCGCCGTCATCGACTACCGCATCTTCGCCATCCTGCTCCTCAACGACCGCACCAACGAGCTCTGGATGCGCTTTCAGACCGGCCACAACCCCGAGACCGAGCGCCTGCGCATCAAGCTCGGCCGCGGCGTCACCGGCACCGCCGCTCGCGAGCGCCGATCCATCCTGATCGAAGACGTCCACCTCTTTGAGCCGTACATCAACGCCAACCCCGAGGTCCTCTCCGAGCTCGCCGTCCCGCTCATCGTAAAAAACAAAGTCATCGGCGTCATCGACATCCAGTCCGAATCACCCGCCTTCTTCACCGCCGAGCACCAGCGCGTGCTCGAAGACGTCGCCTCCCGCGTCGCCATCGCCATCGAAAACGCGCGCCTCTACACCCGCGTCTCGCGCCAGGCCCAGACCCTCGCCGTGCTCAACGACATCTCGCGCGAGATCACTTCCATCCTCGATCTCGACGACCTGCTCGAAAGCATCGGTCGCCTCCTGAAACGCGTCATCGACTTCCACATGTTCACCATCCTTCTCTGGAACGAGCGCACCGAACAGTTCGAACATCGCTTCTCCTCCCGCTTCGGCGAACCAATCACCCGCGGTCGCACCGTTCGTCTCAACGAGGGCCTCATCGGCGCCGCCGCAGCCGAACGCACACCCATCCTCGCCACCGACGTCCGAAAAGACCCACGCTACGTCGCTGAAAATCCCGAAACCCGCTCCGAACTCGCCGTCCCCCTCATCTACAAAGGCAAGGTCATCGGCGTTCTCGACCTCGAACACACCCGCCTCAACTACTACAACGACGACCACCAGCGCACGCTCTCCACCCTGGCCGCGCAGGTCGCCATCTCGATCGCCAACGCCAGCCTCTACCAGCGCATCCACGACGAAGAACAGCGCATGGAACGCGACCTCGAGATGGCTCGCGAGGTCCAGCTGCGGCTCTTGCCGTCAAGCCCGCCACGCCCCGAAAACGCCGAGATCTCCGCCCGCTTCCACGCCGCACGGGCCATCGGCGGCGATGTCTACGACTTCCTCGACTACGGCCGCGAAAGCCCCGGAGACCGTGATGCAAGCCCCGGGAGCCGGGATGCGAGCGCCGGAAACCGGGATGCGAGCGCCGGCCGGGATGGCAGCG
>CAXTYQ010000077.1:0-16033 GCA_964248505.1 uncultured Acidobacteriaceae bacterium | reverse complement strand
GCCGTCGCGCCCGCCGGTCCCGCGCCCACCACCGCCACATCATAGATGGCAGAGTCCGGTCTACACATCCCCGCCTCAGAGCTCACTCCGCCGTCTCCACCAAGAGCTGCTCCAGCTTGCCATCGGGCATGGTGTATGTGGTCACGGCGATCCTCTTTCCGCCGGCAAACCGGACATCAAAGAGCCGAAACGTCATGCCGCCTCGCGCCGCCTCGCGCCCTTGTTTAACGTCGGCGACGGCGCCCAGAGGTTTCAGGCTCGATCGAAAGTCCTCAATCGTCTCCGGCGAAAAATAAAAGTTGCAATCCTTCGTAAAGAGCGATCGGTCGAGCTTGCCCGCCTGCAGACCGGTCAGGATGGCGCGCATCTGCGTCTCGCTCCCAGCGATCGCCCCAGCCCCCGCCGACACAGCGCCCGCGCTTCCCAGCAGCAAAGGCACAATCGCCCGTGCCGCCTTGCCCGCCGCGGTCGAGGCCTCGAGATTGGTCAGCACCGCCACGGCAAAACCATCGTCAGGGTAAACGATGTTCTCGGCGACAAAGCCGCCCACCTCGCCCGAGTGCTCCACCACGCGGCGTCCCTCCGCGGTCCGCACAAACACCCCCAGACCATAGTGGCTGCCCGTGCCGTCCTTCAGCTTTACCTCGGTCTCCATCGCGTCGTAGCTCGCGGCCGACAGGAGCGACCGCTGGATCAGACTCAGATCCCAACGGAGCAGATCGCTCGCCGGCATCGCCATCTGAGCGTCAGCGAAGTACCACCCCGGCGCTTCAAGCGTAGCCGGCCGTACCGGCGCCAGCGCGTTGCGGATGTACCCGCGCGGCTCAATCCGGTCGCGGTCCGTGTCGATGTTCAGCACGTCGCGCATCCCCACGGGGCCGAGCACACGCGTCGAAACGAACTTCCAGAACGGCATCCCGCTCACCCTCTGAACAATCAGCCCCGCCAGGACAAAGTTCGTGTTGCTGTACTGCCACTTGGTTCCCGGCTCGAAGTCGAGCGGCTTGCCCGCCCACTCGCGCACCAGCGCCTCCGGGTCGACCGGATGCGTAAACGCCGGGATCGTGTAGTCCTGCGGAGCATAGTCGCTGTACCCGCTGGTATGCGAGATCAGCATCCGCAACGTGACGTCCGACGCCCGCGTCAGCCGCGGATACCACCGCGCCACCGGGTCATCGAGCGTCAGCTTGCCATCCTGCGCCAGCAGCAAAACGCACGCCGCCGTGAACTGCTTCGAGATCGACCCAACGGGGTAGTGCATGCTGGCCGTCGCCGCCAACTTCGGCACGATCCGCGCATCCCCGAACCCCGCCCTATACACCACCTTCCCCCCGCGCGCGATGCCGACCTGGGCGCTGGGAACCCCGGTCTCGGCCAGCACCTGTCGCACAGCCTGATCGACCTTGGACCGCAGCTCAGGAGAGATCTCCTGCCCCTGAGCAGCGCCGCCGACGATCAGGAGCAGAAGCGCAAGATACACCCCACTCCCGGCCCTTCGGATTCGTAGAAACACACACCTTCGCTTCAACCAGGTACCCCGCTCCTGCCGCTGAAATACAAGACGGAATGGCGTCAGTCTAGCAGCCGCCTTCCCAGCCGCTTCCCCAGCCGCCTTCCTTAAATCGCCGCCGTCTGACGGTCAAGCAGACGTACGCCCGTCAGGTCCTCACACACCGCCCAAAGCCGGTCCGCCACCGCCGTGTCCCGGGCCTGCGCGGCGATCTTCGCGGGGCCGACATCGCCGCCGCGCATCTCCTGAAACCCCTGCGGACCGTAGTACCCACCGCCGACGGCATCCGGCGCGGTGGCGGCATAGAGAGTAGGCAACGCGCCCTCCACATCCGTATTCAAAAGAGCACCAATGGCAACGCCGCCCAGGGTCCGCACAGCCTTCTCAATCGCCCCAAACTCCCCGACCTTGAAGATGTTTGTGTTCGCCAGCCCTGGGTGGGCCGTTACGCTGAGGATTCGCGAGGTCGGTGCAGGAGCCGCCCGGAGCCGCCGATGGAGCTCCAAGGCCAGCATCAGGTTAGCCAGCTTCGACTGCGCGTAGCTCCGAGTCGGCGAGTAGGCCGCCCGGCTCTGCAAATCGTCGATCCGGATCTCTCCCCGCCTGTGCGCGATCGACGCCACCGTGACCACACGCGGCGGCAGATCTGCACTCCCCGCCGCGCGATGGAGCGCCGGCAGCAACAGCGCCGTCAGGGCAAAGTGCCCCAGGACGTTGGTAGCCATCTGCAACTCGAAGCCGTCCTCGGTCTCGCGGCGCTTTGCGGGTGCATACACGCCGGCGTTGTTGATCAGGAGGTCGAGCGGACCGTTCCGCGCCAGCTCAGACGCCGCAAACGCCCGCACGGACCGCAGCGAGGCCACATCGAGCAAACCGACCTCGACCTCGGCTCCGGGCGCCTCACGCCCGATGCGCTCGGCCGCCGCATCCCCACGCGCCTGATCGCGGCACGCCAGCACCACGGACGCACCTTTGCGCGCCAACTCAAGCGCGACCGGATACCCGATGCCGCTATTGGCTCCCGTCACCACGGCGCGTCGCCCACGCTGGTCCGGGATGTCGGCCACAGTCCACTTCTCCATGACATCTCCGATGCTGTGTTCAGGCGAGATGACGTTAGACGGCTGGCCGCGCCACTCGCTCGACGGCTGCCTCGACCGCCGCGTTCACCTCCGCGTGCGCAAACTCGGCCGTCACCCGGATCCCGTTCATGATCGCCTTTTCGTTGGACGACCCATGCCCCACAATGCACACGCCGCGCACACCCAACAGCGGCGCACCGCCATACTCCGTGTAGTCCAGGCGCCGCTTGAAGTCGAGAAACGCCTTCTTCGACAAGAGCGCCCCGACCTTCGAAGTAACGGTCGACTTCAGGCTCTCCTTGAGCGAAACGTTGACCAGCCGCGCCAGACCCTCGGACGTCTTCAGCGCGACGTTGCCCACAAATCCGTCGCACACGGCCACGTCCACACGGCCGTTGTACAGATCACGCCCCTCAACATTGCCCACGAAGTTCATAGGGAGCAGCCGCAGCAGAGGCAGGGTATCGCGCGTCAGTGAGTTCCCTTTCGAGTCCTCTTCACCGATCGACAGCAGCCCAACCCGAGGCTTCGCGATGCGGAGAACATTGCGCGCGTAGATGTCGCCCATGATCGCAAACTGCACGAGGTTGTCAGGGTCCGAATCGACGTTGGCGCCCACATCGAGCAGGAGCGACGGCGACCCGGCCGTCGTTGGCAGAATCGTCGCGAGCGCAGGCCGATCCACCCCGGCCAGCATCCCTAACACCATCTTTGCGGTCGCCATCGCCGCGCCGGTGTTGCCGGCCGTGAAGAATCCGGCAACCCTGCCCTCGCGCACCAGCTTCAAGCCCACACGCATCGTCGAGTCGCGCTTGGAGCGAACCGCCTGCGCGGCCTTATCCTCCATGCTGATCCACTCGGTCGCGGGCACAACCTCGATCGGCAGGGATTCGCCGCGCAGACGCCGATCAAGCGCCGCCCGCAGTGTAGCCTCAGGTCCAACCAGGAGCACACGCACGTCCAGGAGGCGACACGCCGCAATGGCCCCGCAAACCTCGGAGTCAGGCGCCTTGTCGGAACCCATTGCATCCACAGCGATGTCGATCGGCATAGAGAGAGGAACACGCGCCCTTACAGGGGCCGGGGAAGGTCAGAAATCTCTTGCCTTAGCTGGCTTCCTTGGCAGGCAGGACCGCGCGTCCCTTGTACTGTCCGCAATTCGCGCACACCCGGTGCGGAAGCTTGCGCTCATGGCAGTTCTGGCACTCAGAAAGCCCGGTCGGGGTCAGAAAATCATGGGAGCGACGAAGCGCGGTCCGCCGTTTGGAGTGGCGCCGTTTCGGATTAGGCATCGCAAATTCCTTTCACATCTGTTCTTTGTCGAAGTCGCGGAGCCTGAAGAAGATAGGCCCGCGGATGTCGCAATCTCTCATCATGAGCTGACGCGGAAGAGACCTCAGAGAAGCCTGATCTCAAGAGACGCCGGTCAGTTCTGGAGCTTTCCGGCAAGCCCTGCCAGTGCATTCCAACGGAGGTCCGGTACAACTTCGCAGCCGCAGTCCCCGGAGTTCAGGTTGTGACCGCAACGCTGGCACAATCCCTTGCAGCTCTGTTCGCAGAGCGTGCGGCTGGGCAGGGCAAGCAGCACCTGCTCACGCACAACATCCTCGAGCAAGAGCCCGCTCTTCTCATAGTACCCGATTTCGGTCTCCTCTTCCGTAATGGCGCGTTCCCCAGCCGCGACATCGGCGCTCTCCGGCCGAAAGATCAGGTCAAACTCGCCGGTGAGGTGCCTCTCCACGGGCTCCAGGCAGCGCGCGCACAAGAGCTCAAAGTTGCCGTCGTACCCGGCCCGCAGACGAATGTCCTCGACAAACTCCTTCGGTCCGCGGTGCTCGACGATCAGATCCGCCTGGCCTTTCACACCCAGCGGTCCAGCCTGCCGGACATCCGGCGCATACTCAATCCCATCAGGGGGAAGCACGACATCAATGGCAAACGGCTCATCCTGCAGATCAACAGATCGAATCAACATAGCACCTCCATTTTCTCATAGTGCGAGCGCCTACATCTCGCTCCGCGCACCTCCACACAGCCCGGCAAACAGCCGGATGCCCGCCACCCCAGCAGCCCCGGCCCCAACGCAGACCGCCGCGTTCTCGGCCGTCACGCCGCCGAGCGCCAACACCCGCCCTGGCGCCAGTGCCGCGGCTCGGCCCAGAACTTCAAGACCAACGCCCGCCCGCACCACCTCCCCCCCGACACGCTTCTCGAACACCGGCCCAAACAGCACCACGTCCACGCCCCATCGGGCGGCCTCCCGGACCTCGGCCAAGCTGTGACACGACACACTCACAGCCGGCTCCGGTCCCCTGCTCCACACCCCGGCGGAGATCGACGCGCGCAGCCCTGCCAACTCCCGCAGCGGCACATGAACGCCATCCGCTCCGCTCGCCGCGGCCACCCGTAACGCTGCCTCCCACGGCGCATTCACCAGCAGACGTACCCGATCTCCAAGTGCCGACCTCATCTGTTTTGCAAGAAGGTCGAGATCTTTCTCAGGGAGATCCTTCTCCCGAAGCTGCACAAAATCGACCCCGGCCTCCGCCCAGACCGCGGCACATGCCACCAAAGCCGCAATCTGGGCAGCTCCGTCGCCAGAAAACGCCCGCCGGTCTGTGATGGCATACCGTAATGGCATAGCGAATGGCATGGCGCAGCGCTCGATTGGGAATGCCCAGCGCTCGAGTGGCATGGCCCGGCACAGACAAAAGTCTAACCCCGCAAAACTCCGCGCCCAGGGCCCGGCTCAGAGCTAGAATAGAAAACGGTCCTGCAACTCGTTGGGACCAGACGCACCTCCAACGGGTGCCGCACGCGTCCCAGATCCACGGGTGCGCGGCGCGCCCTCACATCGTCCAGGGAGTCTCCACTCCGCTCATGAGCAGTGTCTACGATCTGATCGTCATCGGCTCCGGCCCCGCCGGGCAGCGGGCCGCCATCTACGGTGCCAAGCTCGGCAAAAAAGTCGCCCTCGTCGAGATGCGAGAGGTCGTCGGTGGAGCCTGCATCAACACCGGCACCATCCCCTCAAAGACCATGCGCGAGGCCGTCCTTCACCTCTCCGGCTACAACTACAAGTCGATCTACGGCATGAACTACCGGGTGAAGGAACGCATCACCATGGCCGACCTCGCCTTTCGCGTCCAGCACGTCATCAAGACCGAGGTCGACGTCACCGAAGCCCAGCTCTCGCGCAACAACATCGAGATGCTCGTCGGCGTCGCCAGCTTTGAAGACCCCACGCATCTCCGCGTCACCAACTCCCGCGGATCCACCGTGTACGAGAGCAAAAACATCCTCATCGGCACGGGAACCAAGCCCGCCAGCTCGCCCAAGGTTCCGATCAACGGTCACAGCATCATCAACTCCGACCTGGTCCTCGACCTGAAATCGCTTCCAAAGACCATGATCGTGGTCGGCGGCGGCGTCATCGGCGTCGAATACACGTGCATGTTCTCGGCGCTGGGCGTCCGGGTCACCCTCATCGAGCGCCGCCCACGCCTGCTCGAATTCGCCGACCAGGAGATCGTCGAGGCGCTCTCCTACCACCTCCGCGACTCGCGCGTGACCATGCGCCTGAACGAAGAGGTCGAATCCGTCGAAGAGATGGCGGACGGCTCCGTCGTCGCAAACCTCGAATCCAAGAAAAAAGTTCAGGGCGACGCTCTTCTCTACGCCGTCGGCCGCCAGGGAAACGTCGACGAACTCAACCTGCCCGCGATCGGCGTCGAATCGGACAGCCGCGGCCGAATCCCCGTCGATAAGGACTTCCGCACCAAGTGCCCCTCCGTCTTTGCAGTCGGCGATGTGATCGGGTTTCCGTCCCTCGCGTCGGTCTCGATGGAGCAGGGCCGCGTTGCCGCCGCGCGCGCCTTCGGCGACAACACCATCCTCTCCAACCCGTCGTTCTACCCTTACGGCATCTGGACCATTCCCGAGATCAGCTTTCTCGGTAAAACGGAAGAACAGCTCACCGAAGAAGACGTCCCCTACGAGGTCGGCGTCGCCTACTACCGCGAGATCGCACGCGGCCAGATCCGCGGCGACACCACAGGCCGGCTGAAACTTATCTTCCATCGCATGAATCACACTTTGCTCGGCGTCCATATCATCGGCGAGGGCGCAAGCGAGCTCGTCCACATCGGACAGGCCGTCATGTCCCTGGGCGGAACCCTCGATTATTTCGTCGATACGGTCTTCAACTACCCAACACTCGCGGAATGTTATAAAGTTGCGGCTTTCAACGGGTTAAATCGCGTCAGCAAATTCGAGTAAAACAGGCGCGACCCGAGCAAAGGGCACAGGCACTATGGCAAAAGCGATCGGCGTCGTTCTTTCCGAGCGAATTCTTACCGGACTTATTCTCGACCACCAGCTCGTGGGTGAGCTCAACACCTTTCCGCCCGCCGTCAGCGACGAAGACGCGCTGATCGAACTGCACACCGACGGCCTGGTCAAGACCATCTGCGAGCAGGTCGTCGCGACCGCCGCCGGCGCCTCCGACATCGATGCGGTCGGCGTGGCTCTGCCCGGCCTTATTCGCAACGGCGTCGTCGAGGAAGCTCCAAATCTGCCGCAGCTCAAGGGCGCCCGCATCCAGGAACTCGTCCAAATGCAGCTGAACAACCACGGTGTCACGGCTCCCGTCGCCATCATCAACGACGCCGACGCCATGGCGGCCGGCCTGGCCAGCGCCCACGGCAAACTCGACTCCATCGTCCGCGCCTGGACCCTCGGCGTGGGCATCGGCTACGGCCGCTATCCCTTCGTTCCAGGGGTCTGGGAAGGCGGCCACTCCACCGTCAGCCTGGACGAAAAAGAACGCTTCTGCGGCTGCGGCGGACGCGGCCACATGGAAGGCATCATGGGCCACCGCGCCATGCGCCTGCGCTTCCTCGACATGGAACCCGAAGAGGTCTTCGAAGCAGCCAAACAGGGCGATACTCGCTGCCTCGACTTCAAGCGACTGTGGCATACCGCGCTCGCCGCCGCCTCCAGCACCTCCATCCACCAGGACGGCGCCGGAAAGTTCTTCCTCACCGGCTTCAACGTCCGCTTCGTCGACCTTCCCATGCTCCGCGACTACGTCGGCCAGATGGTCAAGATGAGCCCTCTCCAGGCCTACTCATTCGAGATCGTCGAAGACGACGCAAACACCCGCGTAATCGGAGCAGCCGTAGCCGCCGAACAAGCCGCCGCACGCTGCTAGTCCGCATCCTTCCTTGGATCGTGGCCAAATGTGCCCGAGGTGCGGCTCCTCAGCGGGTGCCGCCATCACTTACTAAATAGATCCGCGTGAGTCCCCGTCCGCGCGAGATAAAGCCGCTGCGGATCGACCTTATAGATCAGCAGCCAGTCCGGCTCAATGTGACAGTCGCGAAACCCGGCCCAGTCCCCGCCGAGGGCATGATCTCGAAGCCGCACCGGCAACTGCTGCTCATTTGCCAGCAGGGCGATAACGGTCTCCAGTTTGCTCAAATCAAGCCCCCGGCGATTCGCTAGCTTCGAGTCCTTCAAAAAGCGCCGTGTCGATAGGACCGCCAGCAACAACTAGCTCCGCATCTCTCTAGAGAGAGCCTCGAGAGATCTGTATTCAACGCCGTCACCGCCCTCTAATTCTTCAATCGCGGCAGTCGTCTCAGCGTTCGGAACATGCATCGCAAACGGCAAGCAATGGTCGTGAACCACTTGCTCTAGCAGCCGGCGAAAAGCCTCATCCACGCTCATGCCGATGCCCGCAAGGATCAGTGACGCCGCACGTTCGAGATCCTCATCAACCACTACGGTCCGTGATGTAGCCGCCATACTGCACTCCTGACTTCAACCTTAGCTCGATTGTAGCTTTCGGCTCCTGACGGCTTGTCTTTCGGCCGCGCAGGTTCGGACCTTCGCTCAAATCCATACCTGCGAGATGATCTCTCCTGTGTTCTCGCATATCCTGCTTGTCGCCATCGTCGCGGTCAGCATCCTCCTCATGCTCATCCGGCCGCGTGGCATCCCCGAGGTCTACTGGATCGGCGGTGGCGCGCTCCTTCTGCTTCTGCTGCGCCTCCTTCCCCTCAGGCTGGCCGGCAGAGCTGTCGCCGAGGGATCGGATGTCTACCTCTTTCTGATCGGCATGATGCTGCTCTCCGAGCTGGCGCGGGAGCATGCCGTCTTCGATTGGCTCTCCTCGGCCGCTGTCAGGCGCGCGCACGGATCGCCCGCGCGGCTCTTCGCCCTCATCTACGGTCTCGGGACGCTGGTCACGATCTTCATGTCCAACGACGCGACGGCGGTCGTCCTCACGCCGGCCGTCCTGAGCGCCGTCCGCAAAGCTCGCGTACCTCCTTTGCATCGGCGCGCTCACGCTGACAACCCGTTGGCTCAGCTGGGCAGAGCACCTCACGCCCGCCAAAGGCGCTCTGGTGACAGGCTTCACGGTCGCGGTCGCAAACAATCTGGTCAACAATCTCCCGCTCGGTCTGCTCGCCGGTGCAACGCTCGGAGCCGCGCACACCCACGGCCTGCTCGCCGGCGCGGTCCTCATCGGCATCGATCTCGGGCCAAACCTGTCCATCACAGGCTCGCTCGCCACCATCCTGTGGCTGCTCGCCCTGCGCAAGGAAGGGCTCCACGTCACGTTCCGGGACTTCCTCGCCATCGGCTCCATAGCCATGCCGGTCACGCTTCTATTTGCGCTTGGCGGAGCGATCCTGATGCAAGCTTTGGTCCAGACCTAAACCCGAACACCCCCCAAATCTGGCCTGACAGCCGCTCGCCCTTACCTTTGGCACGCCGGGCAAAAATGCGTTCCGCGTCCACCAACGACAATCTTCCGGATCGCCGTCCCGCACACCTGGCATGGCTCGCCGCCGCGCCCGTACACCCGGTGCTCCAGCTGAAAGAACCCGCGCACGCCGTCCGCGTCCACATAGTCCGAGACCGACGACCCGCCCAGCTCGATCGCCCGCTCCAGCACCTCGACCTGCGCCAACCGGAGCCGCTCCAACTCCGCCCTCGTCATCCGGGCCGCCATCCGCCGCGGCCGCACGCCTGCCCGCGCCAAGGCCTCGTCCGCATAGATATTGCCGACGCCATGAAGGATCGATTGGTTCAGCAGAGCCGCTTTAATCGGCGTTCGGCGTCCGCGAAACAGCGCCCGGAAGTCCTCAGCCGAGACCCCGAGCGGCTCAACCCCCGGCCCTCGATACGCCTCGCGCCGGACCGACAAGCGCCCAAACCGCCGCGGATCGACAAACCGCACCTCCCGACCGTCCCCCAGCGTCAGCACGGCGTGCGTGTGCGCCGGCAGAGCGACCTCCGCCGCCGAAACCAGGAGCCGCCCCGACATACCCAAATGCACCAGAAACTCGATCTGCTCCGTCCCGTCCCGGGCGTCCGCTCCGGCATCGACCGGGCGGCTGAGCGTCATTACAATCGTCTTGCCCACGCGCCGCACGCCGGCGATCGTCGCCCCAGTCAGAGCCTCCGCAATCTCCGCCTCCGGGCTCTTGAAGGTCTGCGGCTTCCCACTCGTCCACACGTCTGTCACCTGCTGCCCACGCACCCGCGCGTGCACGCCGTTAGCGACCGTCTCCACCTCCGGCAACTCAGGCATGGTGCTCCTCTGCCTCAGAGATGCTGACCAGTTCAGAGCCGCCGGCATAGAAAGCTCCGCGGCCGACGTCCACGTGCGGAAGAGCTGACCAGAGGACGTCGTCGTACAGCAGATGCTGGCTGCCGTCGAGATCCACGCTGACATCGATCAACGTCGCGAGAACTTCCTGACCATCCGTAAAGGAGATCCGGACCCGTCTGCCTTCAAGAATCTTGCGTGCTCCGAACTCTTCTGTCGTCATGGAGGCCAAACCGGTCACCAGTATAGAATCGACGCTGGACGGCGCATCTGCCTGCCGTTCAACCCTCCCCTGGAGACCCCCAAAGCTCGTGCAAAATCGCAAATCAGCGGTAATCCTTGGCGCCCAGTGGGGCGACGAGGGCAAAGGCAAGATCGTCGATGTCCTCTCCGAACGATTCCGCATCGTGGCGCGGTACGCCGGCGGCCACAACGCCGGACACACCGTCATCATTCACGGTCGAAAATTCGTCCTGCAGCTCATCCCCTGCGGCGTTCTCCGACCGGAGACAAAAGGCGTCATCGGCAACGGCGTCGTCCTCGATCCCATGGCCTTCCTCTCCGAGGTGCGCAAGCTCCGCGACGCCGGTCTGCCGATCGAGGGCGGCCCCGGCGGGCAGCTCTTCGTCTCCAACCGCGCCCAGGTCATCCTTCCCTACCACCGCATGATCGAGCTCGCCGCCGAAAATGCGCCCGGCCGCACAAAGATCGGGACCACCTCGCGCGGCATCGGTCCAGCGTACGAGGACAAGATGCACCGGTCAGGTCTCCGCGTCGTCGACCTCCTGAACTCGCACCTCCTTCGCACCCACATCCAGAACGCCTGCCACGAGAAAAACACCGTCGCCAACGCCCTCTTCGGCACCGAACCGCTCGACCCAAAGGCGATGTACGAGGAGTACGCCCGCGCCGCCGAGCAGATCGCCCCCTTTGTCACCGACACCGCCGTCATGCTGAACCGGGCGCTCGCGGCCGGCGAAAACGTCATGTTTGAGGGCGCGCAAGGAGCCCTGCTCGACATCGACCACGGCACCTACCCCTTCGTCACCTCGTCTTCGGCCACGGCGGGCGGCGCGGTCACCGGAACAGGCGTCGGCCCCACCCGCATCGGCACCGTCATCGGCGTCACAAAGGCCTACGTCACGCGCGTCGGCGAAGGCCCCTTTCCCACCGAAATCAACGACTCCTCCGCCGACCTCCTCCGCGCGCGCGGGCAGGAGTACGGCGCCGTCACCGGCCGCCCCCGCCGCTGCGGCTGGCTCGACCTCCCCCTGCTCCGCTACTCCAACATGATCAACGGCACCGAGTGGCTGGTCGTCACCAAAATGGACGTCATGGACCGGTGCGCCGAGATCCCCGTCTGCACCCACTACCGCATCAACGGCCGGCTCACCGACACCATCCCCGCCGATATGCGCGGCTTCGACGCGATCGAGCCCGTCTACACCACGCTCAAGGGCTGGAATACCTCGACCGAAGGCATCACTCGCTTCGACGATCTCCCGCCCCTGGCACAGGAGTATCTCGGCTTTCTCGAGCGCGAGTCCGGCGCCCGGATCGGCATGGTTTCCACCGGCCCCGACCGCGCCCACACCATCACCCTGCCCAGCTTCGACGAGGCGCTCAGCGCCTGACCTAGAATGAAAGAGAGTTCCTCCATGGTCAGCTTCACCGTCCGTATGCGCTTCCGGCCCGAAGACCTCGACCACGTCCGGGCCGCCCTCGTCTCCCTCACCGAAGCCTCCCGCAACGAGCCGGGCTGCCTCCTCTACATCGCTCACTTCGTGGAGGCCGACCCAGCCAACGTCCTCATCTACGAGCAGTACCGCGACGAAGCCGCCCTGACCGCCCACCGCGCCACACCACACTTCGCGAAGTACGCCACACAGGAGCTCTACCCACGTACCCTCAGCCGCGAGGTAGAAGCGCTAACAGCCATCAGCTAAATCCCTCGCCCTGTCCCCGCTCCCTGTCCCCGCTCCCTGCCCCCTGTTTCCTGCCCCCTGTCCCCTGTTCCCTGTTCCCTGTTCCCTGTTCCTGTTCCCTGTTCCCTGTTCCCTGTTCCCTGTACTCTCTCAATCCCACAACTTCGCCATATCCTATTACCAAAGTTGTTTTGACTCCTCTCCGCCCACGGTCTACCATCCGCCTAAGAATATGCCGTCCTCCTGCAGCTCCGAATGGACCTACGCCCAGACGATCCGGAAGTCTAGGAGAGCTGGGACGATTGCGCTCAACGGAGCTCTCGCTCTGTGCGTCATCGTTCTCTCCGGACCGCCGGCCCTAGCGCTACACGGCGTCAAAAACCACGACGCAAAGCAGCAGATCGAGCAGCTTGAAGACGAGTGGCGCGCCGCCCAGATGACCGGGGACGCCGCAACGATGGACCGTCTGCTCTCAGACGACTACATCGGCATCTCGATGTCCGGGCAGGTCAACACCAAGGCTCAGCAGCTCGCCCGCATCCGCACCCACGCCCTCACCGTCAGCCGCCTCGACATCGAAGACCGCAAGATCAAGCTGCTCGGACAGGTCGCCGTCGTCACGGTGCGCGCGTCGGTTCAGGGCGTCAACGAAGGAACTCCACTCAACGGAAACTTCCGCTACACCCGCGTCTATCAGCATCTGCCCACGGGCGCCTGGAAGATCACCAACTTCGAAGCGACCCGTATTCCCGGCGACGACAAGCCCCAGGGATCAGCCAACTCTGCTCCCGGCCGCGGGCCCGACGGAAGCGCCACAGGCAAAAAACCGCTCTAGCCTTCTCCACCCAGAGCTTCTCGCAGCCGCTCCCACGTCACCGAAAGCATCTCGGGCAAAATCCGCGTCTCCGCGACCACCGTCATGAAGTTCGTGTCGCCGACCCACCGCGGAAGCATGTGCATATGGAGGTGCTCGGCCACCCCCGCGCCTCCCGCCTCGCCCATGTTGATCCCCACATTCAAGCCGTCCGGGCGATAGATCTTGCGCAACGCCGCCTCCAGCCGCTGCGCCGTCCGCATCATCTCGCTCGCTGTCTCGGCGCCCACCGCCATCAGCCGATCAACATGCGCATAGGGCAGGATCATGGCGTGTCCCGATGCGTACGGAAAGGCATTCAGGCAACAAAACGTATGCTCTCCTCGGCTGACCACGAGACCGGCTCGCTCGGCTTCAGGCGCCGGCATCCCATTGCCGATCGCCCAATCCACCGAGCCGATCAGGTTGCAGAACACACAATCGCGATCCATCTCCGGCGGCCACGCCTCCAGCTCGGCCGGAACCCCTTTCCGCCGCGACTTGTCCTTTCCAGTGATGTAGTCGTACCTCCACGGCGTCCACAACCCTCTCATGCGCGCAGTATATCCGCGCTCAGGCAACAACGGTCTGCCTCTTTGCTTGGCTTCGGGAGCCTTCGTGAGACACCGCAAATGTCCGCGCGGTCGGCCAACAGCTCCATTGACGCAAATCACCCGGAGGCGTATTGTGAAATCTGAGCCCCTGCGTGTGGGAAACAAGTGCAGCAGCTCCTCGCAAATCGCGCAAATCGCAAAAAGTGAAATCCGCAATGTGTGAGCTATCCCTCCTAGCCGACGACCAAGGGCGTTGAGCATCGGATCCGGGACATCTGGACGGCCGCAATCTCGTCCTTCTCCGGTTCTTTTGCCACCCGTTAAGGTGCCGCTGGACGGGGTGAATCTTGAATCCCGAAGTCGCATCCACTATGGTAGACCGCCATAATCCTCACACCCACGAGAGCACACCCTGAACACCCAACTCGAAACCCTGGCGCCCGAAGCGACAGAGCATCCTGACGCAGCTCTGTCTTCCGATCTCACCTCCAACCAGAACTCTGCACCCCAACACATCGAAGCCGCCGCTGCTCCCGAGCCCACCGCGCCCACACCCGCGGCAGGTGGAGGTCAGCAGGTGAGAAAAGCTGCGGGCGCAGCCACCAACGAACCGACCTCCGACGACATCGACTACGACTCGGCCGACTTTGCCGCGGCCCTCGCCAGCTTCGATCGCGAGCAGGCAGCCGAAACCGCCGCCGCGCAGAACCTGACGACAGAAGAGGTCGTCGTCACCGGAACGGTGGTCAAACTCACCGACAAACATGTCGTCGTCGACATCGGCCTCAAGTCCGAAGGCCTGATTCCGATCGAGCAGGTCCTCAACCCCGATGGCCAGCCGAAGTTCGCTCCCGGCGATACGGTCGAGGTCGTCGTCGAGCGTGAAGAGCCCGAGGGCGGGTACCTCGTCAGCTACGAAAAAGCCCTTCGCCACAAGGTCTGGGATAAGCTCGAAGCCGCTGCCAACGACAAGAGCCCGGTCAAGGGTATGGTCCTCTCCCGCGTCAAGGGCGGTCTCACCGTCGATATCGGAATCAAGGCGTTCCTTCCCGGATCGCAGGTCGAGGTCCGGCCCGTCCGCAACCTCGACGGCTACATCGGTACCGAGATCGAAGTTCGCGTCATCAAGCTGAACAAAAAACGCGGAAACGTCGTCATCTCCCGCAAGGATCTTCTCGAAGAAGAGCAGAACGCCAAAAAGTCCGTGACGCTCGCGACCTTGGAGGAGGGTTCCATCCTCACCGGTACCGTCAAGAACCTCACCGACTACGGCGCCTTTGTCGACCTCGGCGGCCTCGACGGCCTCCTCCACATCACCGACATGAGCTGGGGCCGTCTTACCCATCCTCGCGATCTGGTAAACGTCGGCGACGAGATCCAGGTAAAGGTTCTCAAGTTCGACAAGGATAAGCAGCGCGTTTCGCTCGGCTTCAAGCAACTGACGCCCGACCCCTGGCTCGACGCGACCGAACGTTACCCGATCGGCGCGCAAGTTCGCGGACGCATCCTCTCGGTCACCGACTACGGCGCCTTTGTCGAGCTCGAACAGGGCATCGAAGGCCTCGTCCACGTCTCCGAAATGACCTGGTCCAAGCGCATGAAGCACCCGTCCAAGCTCGTCAAGCCCGGCGACGAGGCAGACACCATCATCCTCTCCGTAAACCCGAACGACCGGCGTATCTCGCTCGGAATGAAGCAGCTGCAGGACAATCCCTGGGAGGCGCTCGAGGACAAGTATCCGATCGGCGCGATCGTGGAAGGTCGCGTTCGCAACCTCACCGACTTCGGCGCGTTTATCGAAATCGAGGACGGCATCGACGGTCTGGTCCACGTGTCAAACCTCAGCTGGACCAAGCGCATCAAGCACCCCTCCGAGGTCCTCAAAAAGGGTGAAAAGGTTCGCGCCCTCGTTCTCGGCGTCGAACCCGAAAATCGACGGCTCTCGCTCGGCGTCAAGCAACTGCAGCCCGATGTCTGGGATACCTTCTTCGCCCAGCACAGGATCGGCGACGTCATCAAAGGCAAGGTACTTCGCACCGCGCAGTTCGGCGCCTTTATCGAGATCGCCGAAGGTGTCGAAGGTCTCTGCCACGTCTCCGAAGCCGTCGACGACAAGCACCAGCCGGTCCCTCTGAACGTCGGCGACGAGCATGACTTCAAGATCGTCAAGATGAATCAGGAAGAGAAAAAGGTCGGCCTCAGCATCAAGGCGGTCGGAGAAGAAGCCAGCCGCGCCGAGGTCGAGAGCTACAAGGATCGCGAACGGGGCGGCACGCAGCAGACCGGCAACACCGGCTCAACCTCCTCCTCCTCATCGTCCAACAGCAGCAGCACAACTCTCGGGGACCTCCTCAACTGGAAGCGGTCCGAACGCGAGTAAATCCACCCGAAGTAAAAGGCCCCTCAATCGAGGGGCCTTTTACTTCCCGCACCACTAGAGCAGTTTACGTATAGCTATAGCTGTGTCATCTCGACCGGAGCAGACAGT
>CAXTYQ010000076.1:0-16047 GCA_964248505.1 uncultured Acidobacteriaceae bacterium | reverse complement strand
CGCCGCCGCCGCCGAGCGCCCTCACACCGCCCCTGGACCCGTCGCCCAGCCCCAAATCCTGAATCTGAATCTCAACATCAACGGCCAGCCCCACGCCGTCTCGCTCGACAGCCGAACCTCGCTGCTCGACGCCCTCCGCGAGTACATCGACCTCACCGGCTCCAAAAAAGGCTGTGACCACGGCCAGTGCGGCGCCTGCACCGTCCTGCTCGACGGCCGCCGCGCTAACAGCTGCCTCACCCTCGCGGCGGTAGCCGAGGGATACAACATCACCACCATCGAAGGCCTCGCCCAAGGCGACAACCTCCACCCCGTCCAGGCCGCCTTTCTCGACCACGACGGCTACCAGTGCGGATACTGCACGCCCGGCCAGATCTGCTCCGCCGTCAGCCTCCTCGACGAACAGAAACGAGGCGAGCTCTCGGTCGTCTCCTTCGAAACCGGCCACACCGACCATCCCAGCCTCTCCGACCTCGAACTGAAAGAACGCATGAGCGGCAACATCTGCCGCTGCGGAGCCTACCCCAACATCGTCGCCGCCGTTCGCGCCGTCAGCCGCGCGGGAGGACCAACCGCATGAACCCGTTCCAGTACCAACGCGCCACGTCGCCGGAAGCCGCCGTCTCGACCGTCGCCGGTCAGCCCGGAAGATCACCAGCAACTGGCAAATTCCTCGCCGGCGGCACCAATCTGGTCGACCTGATGAAGTACGACGTCGAGCACCCCTCCACCCTGGTCGACATCAACCACCTCAGCTTCACCCAAGTCGCCTCCGGGCCAAACAACACCGTCTCGATCGGCGCCCTGGTCCGCAACTCCGACCTCGCCAACCACCGGCTCATCGTCCAAAACTATCCCCTGCTCTCGATGGCCCTGCTCTCGGGCGCCAGCCCCCAGCTCCGCAATCTCGCCACCACCGGCGGCAACCTCCTCCAGCGCACCCGCTGCTATTACTTCATGGACACCGCCTTTCCGAGCTGCAACAAACGCCTCCCCGGCTCCGGCTGCGGCGCGCTCACCGGCTTCAACCGCATCCACGCCATCCTCGGCCAGACCGACAAGGGCCCCACCAGCCCCGAAACCTGCATCGCCACCAACCCCTCCGACATGAACGTCGCCATGGTTGCCATCAACGGCACGGTCGAGGTCCAGGGACCGCGCGGCGCCCATCGCTCCATCCCCTTGCGCGACTTCCACCGCCTCCCCGGCACAACGCCGCAGATCGACACAAACCTCGCGCCCGGCGAACTCATCACCGCCGTCAACCTCGCCCCCGCGCGCTTCAGCCGCAACTTCTACTACCTCAAAGTCCGCGATCGCCAGAGCTACGCCTTTGCCCTGGTCTCGGCCGCCGCCGGCCTCGATCTCGACGGCCCCAACATCCGCTCCGCCGGCCTCGCCCTCGGAGGCGTCAGCCTCAAACCCTGGCACTCCCCCGAGGCCGAACATGCGCTGATCGGCAAACCGGCCACCGAGGCCAACTTCCGCCAGGCCGCCGACCTCGCCCTCACCGGCGCCCGAGGCTACAAAGACAACAACTTCAAGATCGAGCTCGCCAAGCAGACCATCGTCCGAGCCCTCACCCTCGCCGCCCAAGGCACGCCAAGTACAGGAGCACAGGCATAATGGCCATCCAGGACGAACGCACCAATCCCTTCCCCAAACAGCTCGACCACCGCTACGAGGGCATCCTCAAGGTCACGGGCAGAGCCAAGTACGCCGCCGAGTTCGTCCCCGCCAAAGACGCCGCCTACGCCTTCATGGTCCAAAGCACGATCCCCTCGGGCTCGGTCGCCGCGATCGACCAGACCGCCGCCGCAAAGGCGCCCGGTGTGCTCGCCGTCCTCACCCCGTTCAACGCTCCCAAACTCCCCCAACCCAAGCCTCAGCAGCCCACCCGTCGCCGCCTCACCGTCCTCCAGGAGACCGACGTCTGGTACAACGGCCAGCCCATCGCCCTCGTCGTCGCCAACTCGCTCAACGAAGCCATGTACGCCGCTTCCCTGCTCAAAATCCGCTACAACCCCGCCCCCGCGAAGCTCGACTTCCGCGGCCGCCTCGCCGATGGCCGACCGCCCAAGCAGCAGGGCCGCGAGCCCGCCGACACCAAACGCAACGACGTCAGCGCCTCCCTCGCCCAATCCGCCACCCGCGTCGAAGTCACCTACACCACACCCGTCCAGAACCACAATCCCATGGAGCCCCACGCCACCGTCGCCTCGTGGAAGGGCGAGAAACTCCACATCTACAACGCCACCCAGGCCATCAGCGGCGACAAACAATCCCTCGCCCGATATCTCGGCATCCCGCAGGACGACGTCACCGTCGATTGCCCCTACACCGGCGGCGGCTTCGGCTCCAAAGGCTCCATGTGGTCGCACGTCGTGCTCGCCTCCATGGCCTCCCGTATCGTCGCGAAACCCGTCAAGCTCGTCCTCACCCGCGAACAGATGTTCGGTCCCGTCGGCACCCGCCCCACCACGGTCCAGAACCTCAAACTCGGCGCCTCCCCTGACGGCAAACTCCTCGCCATCCAGCACGACGTCATCGAACACACAGCCGTCCTCGAAGAGTTCCTCGAGCCCTCCGCCTTTCAGTCCCGCTACCTCTACAACTCCGCGTCCAACCAGACCTCGCACCGCCTCGTCGAGATGAACCTCGGCGTCCCCACCTTTATGCGCGCCCCCGGCGAAGCCACCGGCACCGTCGGCCTGGAGTGCGCGATGGACGAACTCGCCTTCGCCCTCAAAATGGACCCGCTCCAACTCCGCCTCGCCAACTACGCCGAAAAAAACGTCGAAACCGATAAACCCTGGACCTCCAAGCACCTCCGCGAGGCCTACGCCGCCGCCGCCGAACGCTTCGGCTGGTCCAAACGCAACCCCACCCCCGGACAGGTCCGCGAAGGCAATAAACTCATCGGCGTCGGCATGGCCACAGCCATCTACGGCGCCAACCGATCCACCGCGCAGGCCGTCGTCCGCCTCCTCCCGAACGGCCGCGCCTACGTCGGCTCAGGCACGCAGGACCTCGGCACCGGCATGTACACCATCATGGCCCAGACCGCCGCCGACTCCCTCTCGCTCGACCCCACCCTCCTCGACGTCCAACTCGGCGACTCCAATCTCCCCAAAGCTCCCGTCTCGGGCGGCTCCCAGTCCGCCGCCTCCGTCCTTCCCGCCATCCCCGCGGCCGCGCTCCAGGTCATGCTCAAACTCGCCGGGATCGCCACCGCCGACCCCCAATCTCCCCTCCACGGCCTCACCGCCGCCGACCTCGACTTCAAGGACGGCCGCCTCTTCTCCTCCGCCCACCCCAACAAAGGCGAAACCTACGCGGCCATCCTCACCCGCAACGGAAACCAGCCCGTCGAAGCCAACGGCTCGGCCGAACAATCCACCAGCCACGAAGCCTTCTCCGCCCAGTCCTGGGGAGCCGTCTTCGCCGAGGTCGCCGTCGACCAATCCACCCACATGACCGAGGTCCGCCGCATCGTCGCCACCTACGACATCGGCTCGCTCCTCAACAACAAAACCGGCACCAACCAGCTCGAAGGCGGCATCGTCTGGGGAGTCTCCATGGCGCTCGAGGAACAATCCCACATCGACCCCAACACCGGCCGCACCGTCAACGAGTCGCTCGCCGAATACCACGTCCCCGTCAACCGCGACATCGGCACCCTCGACGTCACCTGCCTCAACATCCCCGACACCAAATTCAACCCCATCGGCGCCCGCGGCATCGGCGAAATCGGCATCACCGGATCCGCCGCCGCCGTCGCCAACGCCATCTTCAACGCCACCGGCAAACGCATCCGCGACTTCCCCATCACCCCCGACAAACTCATGAGAGCCAAACCCGTCACCGCCTAGCTAACCCGGCTCGAAAGCTTCAAGTAAGCTGGATGGGACGTCAAGGAGGGGTGCGACCCATGCTGGAGATCGGAGCTTCCGAAGCGCAGAACACCTTTCAGACTCTCCTCGAGAAGGTCGAAGGTGGCGAAGTCGTTCTGATCATCCGAAACGGGAGAGCCGTCGCTCGTCTCTCCTCCGACTCCAGACCGGTCGATCAGAGCCGTGCCCTCGCCGCGGCCGATAGAATCCGAGCTCGAGCAGCCGAGCTAAACGTCCCCTTTGACTGGAGCTCGCTCAAAGAAGATCGCGACACGGGCCGCCCATGAGCCTGGTACTGGACGCGTCTGCAACCATGGCATGGATCTACTCTAGCTAACCCAGGCAAGCAAGCGGTCATCGCCGGCGCAAGGCCGCCAACACCGCAGACGGGTCGCGCTCGATCACCGTGAGATACGCCCGCGCCGGGACCTCCGGCGTCCGGCGCCCACCTTCCCAATGCTTCACCGTGTCGAGACTGAAACCGAAGTTGTCCGAAAACGCCGCCTGGGTCATGTTCAAACTCTTGCGAATACTCCTCACATCGATGGTCGCCGGCACGGTGACCTTGTACCCCGTCCGCTCGCCTTCCATGTACGCCTTGGCCTCTTCCAGGCCGCGCATCACCTTGCTGAAAGCCTTCCCACTCATACGTCCCCTCCGGTCGCTTTTTTGAAGAGCGTCTTGACGAACTTCGCCATCTCATTCCGCTCGGCTTTGCTGAGATTGGCCTTCTCGTTCTTGGCAAATGCCGCCAGCAGGAAGATCGGTTGGCGGGTGTCGCTGTAGATGTAGACCACGCGTCCGCCACCACTCTTACCTCTGCTCCCACGGCCGACCCGCACCTTGCGAACTCCACCTGTGCCCTGCATCACCTCGCCGCACTCAGGATTGCGCGCCACCATGGTCACAATCCCTTCACGCTCTTCGCTGGTAAAGATACCCTCTGCATCCTTAAGATACCCAGGGGTCTCGACCACGCTTTGCATCGTTCTGATTGTACTCCATTGGACACCATCAGAGGCAACCCATCTTTCTGCGGCACAAGTGGCGCAACCACCCCTCTGACTCCGTATCATGGTGGTAGACGCTTTCCCAGACCGGCGCTCAAGATACCCAAACTCGACACCCCTAAACCCTGTGGATCGGTTATTTTAGAGATCAACCACACCGCTAAACGTTGGATTTTCGGATCTCCCACACCAGCGATCCGGATCTAACTCGCGTGAATAGAATATTTTAGATACAAACTGATGGGAGAGGGGGAGTCCCTCCCGACCTCGGCAAGCCAGACCACAGGAGATCCTGAATGAGCTTCCTCCAAGCCACCGCAGCCCTCTGCGCCGCCGTCGCCATCGCTCCCTTCGCCCCCGCCCAAACCACCCCAGCCCAAACCACCCCAGCCCAGACCCGCACCCTCCTCCGCGCCGGCCACATCCTTGACGTCCGTACCGGCGCTGAACCGGCCGACCAGACCATCATCGTCCAGGGCGACACCATCGCCGCCATCGTCCCCACCGGCTCCACCCCCGCCCAACCCGGCGACGGGGAGATCGACCTCCGCCAATACACCCTCCTCCCCGGCCTCATCGACGTCCACACCCACCTCACCGGCACACCCAACTTCGACCCCTACTTCGAACTCTCGATGACCCCCGCCAAGGAAGCGATCCTCGGCGTCGAAAACGCCAAAGTCACCCTTGAAGCCGGATTCACCACCGTCCGCAACGTCGGCGCAGCCAACTACACCGACGTCGCCCTCCGCGACGAGATCAACCTCGGCCACATCCCCGGCCCGCACATGCAGGTCTCCGGCCCACCCCTCGGCATCACCGGCGGCCACTGCGACGAAAACCTCCTCCCCTTCGAGTACCACCTCACCGCGGACGGCGTCGCCGACGGCATCCCCGCCGTCCAGCAGAAAGTCCGCCAAAACATCAAGTATGGCGCCGACCTCATCAAGATCTGCGCCACCGGAGGCGTCCTCTCCAAAGGCGACGACCCTCAGGCCAGCCAGTACACCCGCGAAGAGATGGTCGCCATCGTCGCCGACGCCCACCGCCTCGGTCGCAAGGTCGCCGCCCACGCCCACGGCGCGCAAGGCATCCTCTGGGCCACCGAGGCCGGCGTCGACTCCATCGAACACGGCTCTTACCTCGACGAGGCCGGCATCGCCGCCATGAAACAACACGGCACCTACTTCGTCCCCACCGCCTACCTCATCGACTGGAACCTCGGCAACGGCAAGCTCCCGCCCTTCTACGCCGACAAGATGCGCTCCGTCAGCGCCGTCGAAAAGCAGAACGCCCGACGCGCCATCCACGCCGGCGTGAAGGTCGCCCTCGGCACCGACGCCGCCGTCTACCCGCACGGCCTCAACGCCCACGAGATCGACGTCTACGTCAACCAGTTCGGCATGACCCCCCTCCAGGGCATCCAGACCGGCACCCTCAACGCCGCCGACCTCATGGGCTGGTCCGCCAAAGTCGGCACCCTCGAGCCCGGCCACTGGGCCGACATCATCGCCGTCCGCGGCGACCCCCTCCAGGACGTCCGTCTTCTCCAGACCATCCCCTTCGTCATGAAATCCGGCACGGTCTATAAGGACCAGACCGCTCACAACAAAGACCAGACTGTCCACAACAAGGATCAGACTGCCCACAACGCCCAGACCACCCGCTCGCTCCAAAGGACAGACAACCGATGATCCAAATCGGCGTAGACAGCTTCGCGGCCGCCATCCCCGACCCCATCACCGGCGCGAACATCAGCCCAGCCGACCGCCTCGGCAACCTCCTCGCCGAGATCCAGCTCGCCGACCAGGTCGGCCTCTCCGTCTTCGGCGTCGGCGAGCACCACCGCCCAGAGTTCCTCGACTCGGCTCCCGCCATCATCCTCGCCGCCGCCGCCCCCATCACCAAACAGATCCGCCTCACCTCCGCCGTCACCGTCCTCTCGGCCGCCGACCCCGTCCGCGTCTTCCAGGAGTTCGCCACCCTCGACCTCCTCTCCCGCGGCCGAGCCGAGATCACCGTCGGCCGCGGCTCCTTTACCGAGTCCTTCCCGCTCTTCGGCCTCGCCTTTGAAGACTACGACGACCTCTTCGCCGAAAAGCTCGACCTCCTGCTCGCCATCCGCGCCAACACCCACGTCACCTGGTCCGGCAACTTCCGCCCCGCGCTCACCGGCCAAGGCATCTACCCGCGCCCCTTCCAGCCCCAGCTCCCGATCTGGCTCGGCGTCGGCGGCACCCCCGCCTCCTTCGCCCGCGCCGGCTCGCTCGGCCTGCCGCTCATGGTCGCCATCATCGGCGGCGAGCCGCACCGCTTCCGCCCCCTCGTCGACCTCTACCGCGAGTCCGGCCGCCGCGCCGGCTTCTCCCCAGACCAGCTCACCGTCGGCATCCACGCCATCGGCTTCGTCTCCGACACCGACGCGCACGCCGCCGACGAGTTCTTCCCCGGCTACGCCCAAACCTTCACCCAAATCGGCAAGGAGCGCGGCTGGCCCCCCACCACCCGCGCCCAGTTCAACGCCCTCATCGGCCCCACCGGCGCCCTCATCGTCGGCGACGCCCAAACCGCCGCCACCAAAATCCTCCACTACCACAAAGCTCTCGGCGGCATCTCCCGCATCACTTTCCAGATGAGCGTCGCCACCCTCCCCCACACCTCCTTCCTCCGCGCCATCCGCATCCTCGGCGAGGAGGTCGCCCCGCTCGTCCAAAAGCAGCTCGCCACATAGCTGAAGTCCGCTCTCGGTCCCATGCGAAAATTGACGAAGAGCATGCCCGAGATCGACCTCCCCAACCTCCTCCACCGGACCTTCGGCCACACCAGCTTCCGCCCCAACCAGAAGGCTGTCTGTGAAGCCGCCACCGCTGGCCGCGACCTCCTCCTCGTCATGCCCACCGGCGCCGGCAAAAGCCTCTGCTACCAGCTCCCCGCCATCGCCCGCGGCGGTACCGCCCTCGTCATCTCCCCCCTCATCGCCCTCATGGACGACCAGGCCGCCAAGCTCTCCGCCCTCGGCCTCCGGGTCGCCCGCATCCACTCCGGCCTCTCCCGCGACCTCGCCCGCCAAGCCTGCCGCGACTACCTGGACGGCACCCTCCACTTCCTCTTCATCGCCCCCGAACGCCTCCGCGTCCCCGGCTTCCCCGAGATGCTCGCCCGCCGCAAACCCTCGCTGGTCGCCATCGACGAGGCCCACTGCATCTCCGCCTGGGGACACGACTTCCGCCCCGACTACAGGACGTTAGGCGACCATCTGCCGTCCCTCCGCCCCGCCCCCGTCCTAGCCCTCACGGCCACCGCCACCCCCGCCGTCCAGGCCGACATCGTCAAACAACTCGGCCTCCAAGACCCCGCCCTCTTCATCCACGGCTTCCGTCGCTCCAACCTCGCGATCGAAGCCGTCGAGATGTCCAAACCGCGCCGCAACGAGTTCGTCGTCAACTTCCTCGCCGACCCCACGAACCGCCCTGCCATCGTCTACGCCCCCTCGCGCAAATCCGCCGAGGAACTGGCCGGCCTCCTCGGTCCCCGCGCCGCCGCCTACCACGCCGGCCTCGACCCCGGCACCCGCGACCGTGTCCAAACCGCCTTCCTCTCCGGCGGAACCGACGTGGTCGTCGCCACCATCGCCTTCGGCATGGGCATCGACAAGGCCGACGTCCGCACCGTCATCCACACCGCCCTCCCCGCCTCGGTCGAAGGCTACTACCAGGAGATCGGCCGCGCCGGTCGGGATGGCCAGCCCGCTCGCACCGTCCTGCTCCACTCCTTTGCCGACCGCAAGATGCACGATTTCTTCCTCGAACGCGACTACCCCGCCGCGACCGAACTGGCCCGCGTCGCCGCCGTCCTCACACCCGAATACCAATCTCCGCGAGACCTCGCCCATCGCTTGAAGATGGACCCCGATGTGGTTGCAAAGTCACTGGACAAGCTTGCCTCGCAAGGCGCCGCCAGCTTCAGCATCGAGAATTACGTCCGCGCCACCGGCAACCCCAACTGGCGCACCGGCTACGACGCCCAGCTCGCCTTTCGACGCCAACAGATCGACCGGATGGCCGCCTTCGCCGAATCGCACGGGTGCCGCATGTCCGCCCTGATCCAGCACTTCGGCGACACGGCCGACGGCCTCCAGCCCTGCGGCGTCTGCGACGTCTGCTCGCCCGCGTCTACCGCCGCCCAGACCTTTCGCGACCCCATCTCACAGGAACAAACCCAGCTCCGAGCCATCCTCCGCGCCCTCGAAACCACCGGCCGCTCCACCGGCAAACTCCACACCGACCTGAGCCCCACCGCGCCCTTCCGCGGTACCGACCGCAGCCACCTCGACCACCTCCTTGATGGTCTGGCCCGCGCCGGCCTTCTCACCCTGGCTAACGACACCTTCATCAACCCCGAAGGCCGCTCCATTACCTATAAGAAAGCTACCCTCACCCACGAAGGCCGCTTCCCCGAGGCCGGCGATCTCCCCGTCACGCTGCCCGAATCCGAACCAGCCAGGACCTCCTCGGGAAAGGACAGGATCTCCACCGCTGCAGCGACCGCGCGTTCGTCCAGGCCCTCAAAAGCTGCGATCAAAGCGGAACGCGACCGCGTCACGTCTTCCTACACGCCCGCCCAACAAGCCCTCGAAGCTCGCCTTCGCGAATGGCGGAAATCAGAAGCAGCCAAGACCGGCAAACCCGCCTTTATGGTCTTCGGCGACAGTACGCTCGGGCAGATCGTCGTCGCCGCGCCCACCACGCTTCCGGCGCTGATGAAGGCTACCGGCTTCAATCAGGATCGGGCAGATCGCTATGGGGCCGATATCCTCGCCCTCTGTCGGGACACCGAAACAACCTCTCCTCTGCGACGCCCAGCAAGCCCCCTCCCCACCCAACCCGTATCCGCTACGCCTCGTCCACCCCAGCCTCCCTCAGCACCCCTCACCCCAGCCCAGCAAGCGCTCGACACCCGCCTCCGCGCCTGGCGAGCCGCCGAAGCCGACCGCCTCAACCTACCTCATTTCTTTGTTCTCGGCGCCTCCACACTACGCTCCCTCGTTCTCCGCCAACCCCAAACGCTCGCGGACCTGCGCGGCATCGAAGGGCTCGACCAGGAGAAATCCGAAACTTACGGCGACGCTCTCCTCGCCCTCTGCCGCGGCGAAGTCGTCCCAGGCGTCCCATCCTCTGTCCCGTTGTAGGACATTGCGAACCCAGGGTCTCGAAGAGCGGCGGAGACCGTACAATCAGAAGAACAGGCGCAAAGAGCGCCAGGAGGAAGAGCCGATGTACCCAGAGATTATGGTCATCCCCATGCGCGAAGAACTGACCCGCGCTGGACTAGAGGAAGCCCGCACCGCAGCCGACGTCGACCGCGCCGTCCAGCAGCCCGGAAGCACCATGGTCGTCGTCAACTCTATCTGTGGCTGCGCCGCCGGAAAGATGCGCCCAGGCGTCCGCCTCGCGATGCAGCACACTACACGGCCAGAGCACGCTGTCACCGTCTTCGCCGGTCAGGACCGCGACGCAACCGAAAAGGCCAGAAGCTACTTCGGCGGCCATCCTCCAACCTCGCCCGCCATCGCCATCCTCCGGGACGGTCAGCTGGTCTACCTGATGCAGCGCTCGGCGATCGAGACCTCGACCGCGCCTGCCATCGCCCAGGAGCTGGCCCGCGCCTTCGATACCTACTGCGCCAAGACGACCGCATAGGGACGATGTTGGATCTGCAATTCAGCCATAGCTCTGGTCTGAGTTCCAGCCAGAGCTCTGGTCTGAAAATAAATTTAGAAAAGGGCTAAGGTTCTCGCCGCTTCTGCCGATAACGGTTATAGCGATGAGAACCTTACCTCAATCTCCGAACTTTTTGCACCCGAGCGAAGCGGCCTGCCTGACCGGGACGAGCGCTGCGACCGAACGTGTCCGCTCTCAGATCGCCCGGATCGGCCCCTACTTCCGCGTTGCCCTGGTGACCGGCGAGACCGGCGCTGGCAAGGAAGTTGTCGCCAGATGCCTCCACCAGGCGAGCCAGGTCAGCCGCGAACTCGGTGGAGCGCTCATCCACTGCGGAACCGAAGAGCTTGAGGCAGCCGCGGCCAACGTCGCAGGGCGGAGCTCTGGCGGACTGACCGATCTCCTAGCGCAGGCGCACGGTGGAACTCTGCTGCTCGACGAGCCGGGAGACCTCTCGGCGCCGGCACAGGCCGCTCTGACACGGCTGCTCGAAAGATTGGAACGGCAGAACGCTGGGACGCAATGCCGTGTGATCGCGATCTCACGCCAGAACCTGAAGGTGCTCGCGGCGACCGGAGGCTTCCGCGCGGATCTGTATCACCGGATTTCGGCAGTTGAGATCCATGTCGCGGCGCTCAGAGATCGTCTCGACGATATTCCGGCTCTCGCCATCGAGCTGCTCGGCGAGCTTGCGCCAGCCTGCGGTCGGGAGCTCCAGGAGATCTCCGGGGCGGCGATGGAGCGGCTCAAGCTCCAACCGTGGAGCGGAAACATCCGGGAGCTGCGCAATGTGCTCTCGAGAGCGTTGATGGAGGGAGAAGGAACAGCTCTCGAAGAAGAGGAGATCCTGCGGGCGCTGCCCAGAGCCGAGCCGATCCGGGTCGTCCCAGCTCCGGCTGCGGCGGTGAAGGCAACCCGCTTGCAGGATGCGATCGAGGAGCATGTCCTGCGGGTTCTGCGGGAGTGTGAAGGCAACAAGCTCAGAGCAGCCGACCTGCTCGGCATCAGTCGATCGACTTTGTACCGGATGCTGGAAACAACCGCGGCGGCGCAACGCGTCGCATAGAGGGGGAACTTACAACACGCTTGCTGCAACGGTCTGTCTGCCTACAGCCAGCTGGTCCTCTGTGGTCCATAGGAGACACTCTGTTAGCCTCTCGGCATGAGCGAGACAATGGATGGGATCGAGGGATCGCAGAGACGGCTGGGGATGCGCGTTGCCGTGCTTGGCGCGGGCAAGATGGGTGGGATTCTTCTGGAGGCGTTTCTCCGGAGTGGCCTTCTTTCCGCGATGGAGGTTTGTGCGACGGTCCAGCACGATGCACGCGCGCAGGAGCTTACGGTGCAGCATGGAATTGTTTTTGGAACCGACAACGTCCGAGCGGCAGGGACCGCGGACGTGATTGTGCTTGGGGTGAAGCCGCGTCAGGTGCCGGAGCTTGCGGCCCAGATCGGACCGGCTCTGCGGCCCGAGACGATGGTGGTCTCGATCGCCGCATCAGTGAAGACGCGGTCGATCGAGGACGCTCTGGGGCGCGAGATTGCGGTCGTGCGCGCGATGCCTAATACGCCGGCGACGGTCGGCGCGGGAATGACGGCGATCTGTCCGGGACGGTTCTGCACGGAGGAGCAGGTCGCGTTGGCGGAGAGGATCTTTGAGACGGTTGGGCGAACGGTGATTGTGGACGAGAGGCACATGGACGCGGTGACCGGACTCTCGGGTTCAGGGCCGGCCTTTCTGTACATCATCATTGAGGCGCTTGCCGAGGCCGGCGTGAATGTCGGTCTGCCGCGGGACGTCGCGACCCTGCTCGCGGCGCAGACGACGCTTGGCGCGGCACGGATGGTGCTTGAGACCGGGTCGCATCCGGCGCTGTTGAAGGATGCTGTGACGACTCCGGCAGGGTGCACGGTGGATGGGATTCTGGAGTTGGAGGAGGGTGGGCTCCGGGTCACGTTGATCAAGGCGGTGAAGCGGGCCACGATCCGGGCTCGGGAGCTGGCGAACGGGTGATCTGCTGTTTTCCGACCGGCTCGCCCGTGGCGATGGACGTGGGTGTTCCGGGGCGGCGGTGGCGGGAACAGAAGCAGATTGCTCGACTTCGCTTGGAACAACAGCAAGAAGAGCTGTGTCGGCGACGGCCTCGAGGGTGGGGAGGTTGGCGGGTTGGGGTTCGGGCCGGCGCTCGGGTTCAGGTTCTTGTTGGAGTTCGGCTCTGAATTTGGCTCGGCACTCTGCTTCAATCTGTTCGCGGGTGACTTCGAGGGCGGCGAGGAGGCTGGCCGTGATGCTGTTTTTGGGCGGTGCGTCGGGGTCGGGGTCGCGGATTTCGAAGCGAGGGGCCACGGCGCCGTGGGTGGGATCGGTGACGACCTCTTCGACTACGGGTTCCGCGGCGTTGGCAGCGAGGCGGGGCTGGGGGAGGTTGAGGGAGGCGATCTGGAGGCCGTAGAGGAGGAGGCCGGCGCGTTTTGGGTCGATGTTGTTGGAGGCGATGCGGCGGAGGACTTCGCCGATGGAGATCTGGATGGATCCGCGGTCTTCGGGGAGGGGGAGGTCGAAGGTGGCCTGGCGCGAGCGACGGGTGCGCGGGTTGCTGACGGGCTTGCGGGAGGTGTGGTGGAAGTAGCAGAACTCTTCGCCGCGGAGGCAGGCGCTCCTGCAGCGGCGGCCTTCGGTATGGATGTGGCGGCACTGGAAGCGCTTGGGTGTGGTCTGGATCTGTTCGGTCATGTGGTGGGGCCCCCATCCCCCTTGTTTGTGTGCAAAATATTCAAAACAAAGGGCCTGAGCTCGTATCTCGAGGCTCAGGCCGGTAAATTGAGAGAGCCCGGCTAGTGCCGGGTTTTTCGTGTCTATTTCTAGTTTAGCTAGTTTGGAGGGGAACTACGCCAAAGCAATAGGAGCAAGAGAGAGGCTACGGTCGAGGTTTTGTAGGACTAGAGCGGTTTTCCTGTTGCTGTGAGTCGGATAGAGTGTGGGGGTGCCGTTTTCATTGGGGAAAACGGCCATAAGATCTGTGTCTTCGCTATACACCTGCAGGAAGACCGGACTAGGTTCGGGTATGTCGCCCTGTCTCAGAGTCCGAACATGGGGCGTTCCGGCGGCTTACCGGTCTCAGTAGATATCGACAAGCGCGTTTCTCGTTACTAATCCGCTGGTCCGAACAGCTGCTCACGAAACGCAAGAGGACCCATTGCATTCAGGACTTCTACCCCTCTTCTGTCGTTGGTGGTCTCCTTCGGGACGTGGATGAACCACGCCGCGCTCATCAGAAAGACCAGCTTGAGCATGTCATATAGGTGAGACTTCTCCTGGGCTGTCAAAACACGAAGCTCCTGGTAGGCAAGGAGGGCTCCCTTAGCCCGCTTGAGCCAGTGCTCACCATCCATCGCTGGATTGGCCCACCAATAAAGCAAGTTAGCAACGTCGTAAAGAAGCTTTGTACACGTCGCCATATCGAAGTCCAGTACAGCAACCAGCACTCCGTTCGTATAAAGGAAGTTGCTTGGGTTGAGATCGCAATGACAGAGTCCCACAGGTAACTCGTTCGGCAGTACCAATTTTTCGACTTCGGTAGTGAGCCATTTGACGCTCGCCCGTAATCCCACCCCATCCTCATGGCTTATGACGTTGGATTCAGCTGTTCGGAGACAAGATTGCTGGTCATAGCGTTCACGAGAGGCCGAGGAGACAAACTGCATGGGCTGAGACAGACTGTGCATTCTCGCGATTGCTGATGCAACTTGGACGTGGTTGTGCTCACCATAATCGTGTTCGCCTTCGATGTACCGGAAGACCACAAACGGCTTCTCATCATACTTCCCGATTAACCGGCCTCCAAGATCAGCAATGGGTCGCTGACACTGAAAGTTGGCAGCGGCGAGTTGATTCAACGCGTCGATTTCGAAGCTCACGTACTCTGCGCTTCGAGTTATATAGGAGCGAAGTACGAAAACACCCGCGCTCGCTCTTAGCAAGTAGTTGGCTTGTGTGTTGCCGCCGGACAATCGCTCCACGGAGCGGGCGTTGCCAAGGCCATACTTCGCTGTGATAAGGCCAACCGCGTCGGTAATGGAAGAGAGTGGGGGCAAGTAATCTAATCCTGCATAACGCCCAAGTTTAGCCGTGTTTAGGACCGTGAAGTCGGCTTGTGGCGAGTGAGCTTAATAGGACTAATGATTTAGAAGTTGTTGCCGGGACGGGATTGTGGCGACTTGGGTGGGGCTCCTCGGGTGGGACGGTTTTATGGGTCTGGACGCGGTGGGGCGGTGGGGTGGTGGAGAGGTCGTTTGCTGCCGCAAACGATACCCCACCCTTTCCGTCGGTGGGGCCGACGGAGAGGATCGGGCACCCGGTGAGGGGTCCGGAAGGCAAACACGGGGATCTCTCCGATGCGCTGCGCTCTGGTCGAAGATGACGGCGTTATGCCCAGGGCGATTTACCTGAAGGTGTACTGCAGTCCGAAGCGGAATGCTGGGATTTCGCTCGGCTCAGAATGACGGTGCGTTGTTGCTGAGGGGGTGTGGGCTACTCGACGGGGAGTTTGGCGCGGTAGCCGTCGCGGGAGATGACGGAGTACTTGAGGGGCTTGCCTTTTTCGTCTTGCATGCGGAGGGGGTGGCCTTCGTTGTCGACGAGCTGGACTTTGACGCGGCGGTAGGAGCCGTCGTTGACGGTGTTGGAGGGGCGGTAGGTGACGACGTACTGGTTGCGGATGGACTGGTTGATCTGGCCGAAGATGTCGGGGAGTTCGCCTTGGAAGATGGGTGCGTAGTAGAGGCCGCCGGTCATTTGGGCGAAGGTTTTGAGCTGGTTTTGGGCCTGGAGGTAGTTGAGGTCGCGGATGGCTCCGCCACCTCCGCCGCGGCCGCCCTGCATCTCGTTGACGAAGGCGCCGGTGCCGATCGAGAAGATGGTGACGTTGGAGGTGGATTTGACTTTGGCGAGGATCTTGTCGAGGGTGAGTTTGGAGAAGGTGTCGCGGCCGGTGCCGATGAGGATGATGTATTTGCGGCCTTCGATGCGGGAGGTGCGGTCGAGGGTTTCGTAGAGGGCGTCGAAGAGGTTGGTGTCGGAGAAGCCGGGGAAGGTGAGGGACTGGAGGCTTTGGCCGAGGACCTCTTTGTTGTTGGTGAAGTCGTTGAGGATGTGGGTGTGGAGGTCGTAGGTGATGACAGCGACGTAGTCGTCGGGGCGGAGGGTGCGGTAGAAGGTGGCGGAGGCGTTCTGCATGTCGCGGATGAAGTAGTAGCTGTTGGCGGCGAATTCGAGCAGCATGACGGCGGTGATGGGGGTTTGGGCGGTGCGGACGGAGGTGACGGTCTGGGGGACGCCGTCTTCGAGGACCTGGAAGTTGCCGGGTTTGAGGCCGGGGACGAACTGGTGGGTTTTGTCGAGGATGACGTTGACGTCGAGGTTGA
>CAXTYQ010000075.1:0-16644 GCA_964248505.1 uncultured Acidobacteriaceae bacterium | reverse complement strand
GGCGGAGCTCCGCGCGGCCGCCCCCACCGAAGACGAGAGCATCAGCAGCTTCGTCCGCCGCCACTTCGGCGAGGAAGTCCTCCAAACCCTCGCCGCCCCTCTGCTCTCCGGCGTCCTCGGCGGCGACGTGACCCAACTCGGCGCCCAAGCCGTCATGCCCGCCTTCGTGCAGATGGAGCGCACCCATGGCTCCCTCATCCTCGCCCTGCAAACTGGCGCCCAAACTCCTGGCCAAAGTTTGGGCCAGAGTTCGGGCCAGGCTCGGGGCCAGCAAACCTCAACACCCAGCCTGTTCACCACGCTCCGCTCCGGCCTCGCCACCCTGACCGACCGCCTCGCCGCACCCCTCCCCACCTCCAACGTCCGCCTCAACACCCCCGTCCAGCGCATCACCCGGAGCGGGGCCGAATGGCTCGTCCACACCGCTCCCGAGCCCCCTGAGATCTTCGACCACGTCCTCATCGCCACCCCCGGCCACGTCACCCGCGACCTCCTCCTTCCGCTCGACTTCGCCGCGGCCGGCCTCATCCCCACCCAGGCCAGCTCCGCCATCCTCGTCGCCCTGGGCTTCCGACCTCCCGACAGCCTCTCGCTTCCGCCCGGCTTCGGCTTCCTCGTCCCACCCGCCACCCCCGGCCACTCGCTGCTCGCCTGCACCTTTGTCGACCAGAAGTTCCCGGACCGCGTCCCGCCCGGCGGACGTCTCCTCCGCGCCTTTTTCGGAGCGGCCGCCGCCGAAAACCTCCTCGGCCAGCCCGACCCTGACCTGATCGACCTCGCCCGCCGCGAGCTCGCCGCCATTCTCGGACCTCTCCCCACGCCCGACCTCGCTCTGGTCCGCCGCTGGCCCCGAAGCCTCCCCCAGTACGCGGTCGGCCATCTCGGCCGCATGGCCGAACTCCAGACCCGCATGGCCGAACTCCCCGGCCTCCATCTCCTCGGCAACAGCTACTCGGGCGTGGGCCTTCCGGATATCATCCGCGACGCCCGCACGCTCGCCCAAACCCTCGCCCAAACCCTAGCCCAGCCCTGACACCGCTCCAAACAGCATCGTCTCCCGATGCCGCCACGGACCGCCCAGATACTCCCACAGATCCAGCCCCACCGCCGCCACCCCAAACGAGACAAAGTCCCGCTCCAACTCCGTCAGCAACTCGCGCGCCGCTGCCGGGGTCACCTTGTTTTGCACCACCACATGCGGCTGAAAGCGCTGCCGGTCTTGTGCTGTCAGGTGCTCCCCCGCCAGCGCCGCCAGACCCGCATGCAGCTCCAGCAACCGCCCCGAGCTGAGCCGGTACGCCACCCCCTTGCCCAGCAACCGCACCCCCGTCACCTCCATCCGGAACGCCTCGTACCGCGCCGCCAGCGCCCGCATCGCGGCCCACATCCCCTCATCCTCAGGCAGCGTGTGGAACAGGGTCAGGTGCGCCCTGATCTGGTTCCGCTCCGGCGGGTAGTACCGCTCGCGCATGCGGTCAAACCACGCCTCTGAAGCCGCATCCATCCGCAGCGTCAATATATAGGTCGCGGTATTGCTCATGGAGCAGGCGCGACCGGCCCCGACCCGGCCGCCGCACCGCTCGGAGCCACCGCCGCACCATCCCGCCGCAACAAATCCTCCATCTCCAGATACACACCGTTCGTCCACCCAAACCCGATCACGTTGGCCTTGTAGCCCGCCGCCACCTTGACGTCCGCGTTCGCATCCTCTACGTTGTACTTCTCCCGAATCGTCCCGTCGTGCTCGAAGTTCTCGAGCACCGACAGCATAAACTCGCGCGCCACCCGGTCCGCCTCGCGCCTGTAGCCGTACCGCGCCAGCCCCGCATCCACAATCCAGTTCACCGGCGCCCAACCGTACGGCGCATCCCACTGCATCCCGCTCACGGTCGAGCTCATCGCCAGGCCGCCCGCATGCTCAAACCGAGGCAGCGCCGCCACCATCTTTGCCGCCTGCACGTCGGTCGCCAGACCCACCCAGAGCGGGTAATAGGCCGTCAGGTACGCGTACTTCGACCGCTCCCCCAAACGCACGTTGTAGTCGAAGTAGAGCCCGGCCGCCTCATCCCACATCAGCCGGTTCATGGTCGTTCGCCGAGCCGCCGCCATCGCATCCCAGCGGGCTGCGTCCGTTCCACCCAGCTCCCGCTCGATCCGCGCAAGATCCTGCTCATATTTGTAGAGCAACGCGTTCAAGCACACCGGCGCATAGTCCTCGGTCGACCCGCTGAACGGCCCGAAGCGAAAGCTTACATCGAACCCCGACTCGCGCATCGCCCGGTCGCCCACGTAAAACTCCGGGCTCAGCCGATACCCCTCCGCCTCCGTCTGGAGGCACACCGCCGACCCCGACTTCGCGCAATCCCGGCCGTCTGGACCCGAGGCCGTCCCCGCCGTGCCCGGACCCGCCGTGCCACGCCCCGCCCCCGCCTTCACCAGATACAGCTTGCCAACCTCCGGGTGCGCGATCAACCAATGGATCACGTCCACGTAGTAGCGGCTGTCATCGTTCATCTCGGGCACCGGCCCGTGCCCCAGGTCGAAGTAGCGCGACAGCCCGGTCGTCCCCGCCAGCCCCGTCGTCCCAGCCAGGTGCGGCGCCTGTGTCCACAAGTCATGATCGCGCACGAGGTACGGCCGAGCCGCCAGGAGGAACTTCCGCGCCTCCGCGGGCGAGGACTTCTGCTCCGCCGCATACACGGCCAGGACCATCGACGACAAAAACGGCGGCTGCGACCGCGTCAGGAAGTAGGTCCGGTTCGCATTCAACACCGACCCATAGTGCTCGATCTCATAGAAAAAATTCTCGACCATGCCGCGCGCCAGATCCACGCGACCGCTCTCCAGCAGCCCCAAAATGATGAAGTAGCTATCCCACCCATACATCTCGTTGAAGCGGCCGCCCGGCACCACATACCGGTTCGGCAGATACAGGAGCCCCGGCACCGCGATCTGCTCGGGCATCAGATCGCCCGGCCGACGGATCGCCCGCGGCAGGTGCTCGACGCGCACCTTGCATCGGCCCTCCATGGCCGCCACCGCCGCCGGAACCTTCTCCTCGGCGGGCAGGTACAGCACCGGCTCGGTCGCCAGCTTCGTGTCGGCGAGCGACGCACAGTCCGTCATCGACCGCCCCAAGCGATCCCACCCGGTCGCGATGTACCGGTCGATCTTGTCGGAGGCCGAGCCCGGCGGAGCCTGCGGCCCCGCCAACCCCGCCGACATCAGCAAAACGCAAACCAGGCCTCTCAACATAGATATCGCTCCATAGATATCGCTCCGCACAGCCCTGCAAAAGCCGCGTAAGCGAGTCTATCCGACACACCTGATCCCTGTTCTCGACGGGAGCGGAGAGGCCACAGCACGGCGTCCCTCCAAACCCGGGTGCCCCATCCTCTTCGGCAGACTAATCGCCGAAAAGGGTGAGGTATTCGCGCGGCCACGCGCGAACGGCTATCGCACGAGGAGCGGAGAGGCCGCGGTGCCCGGCGAAAAACTCCCGGTACCGTTGGCGCATCTGCTCCACTAACTCCCTACAATAGAAATAGAACGCAAAGACAAACCGGCAAAAACGCTACGGTATCCACCAACAAACCTCCATAGAAACAATATTTTGGCAATCACCAGACACTGAAACATTGGATTCTAGATCACGCGTGTGTCGAGATCCGGACCTAAGTTCAATCGATAGAAGATTTTGGACCAAAATCGACCGGGGTCCCGGGGCATCCCACGCAGCGAAACACCATCCGCCCCACAAGGACGGCACTGTGAACCGACGCAGCTTCCTCCAAACCTCCGCGCTCGCCCTCACCGCGGCCCAAGCTCCCGCCCAAGCCCGAGCCCAGACACCGACCACGCCCCGCGAGTTCTACGAACTCCGCCGCTACCTGCTCACCGGCAACCAGCCCGCGAAGGTCGAAGCCTACTTCAGGGAAGCCCTCGTCCCCGCGCTCAACCGCCTCGGCATCTCCCCCGTCGGCGCGTTCCGGCTCGACATCGGCCCCGAGACCCCCACCTTCTTCCTCCTGCTGCCCAGCCCTTCCCTGCCCCAGCTACTCTCGACCGAAGCGCGGCTCGCCGCCGATCCCGCCTTCCAACAGGCCGCCGCCCCGTTCTGGAACGCCGGGGCGACCGCGCCACCCTTCGTCCGCATCTCCTCCGAACTGCTCCAGGCCTTCGCCGGCTACCCCCGCCTTACACCGCCAGGGAAGCCGTCCGCCCCGGCTGGCTCCGCAGCGGGCTCCTCAGGTACAGGCCGCATCTTCCAGCTGCGAACGTACGAGAGCCCCACGCCCGCCGCGCACCTGCGCAAGATCGAGATGTTCCACTCCGGCGAGTTCGAGGCCTTTCACCGCGCCGGCTTCGACCAGGTCTTCTACGGCGAGACCCTGATCGGCCCCCGCCTGCCCAGCCTCACCTACATGCTGAGCATGAACTCGCTCGCCGACCTCGACGCTCACTGGAAGGCCTTCGGCGCCGACCCCGGCTGGCAAAAGCTCTCGCACGACCCACATTTCGCGAGCGAGCCCCTGGTCAGCAACATCACCAACCTCGTCCTGCAGCCACTCGCTCTGAGCCAGATCTGACGCACCCGGCGACCACGCAGCCGCATCCTCCAAATCTAGGACCAGACCTAAAGCACTTTCTTTCCTTCACACAAATTCACGAGTTCTGCGAGGGCTAGAACCTGTGCGTGAGGTCCACCGCCTTTGCTCACCGTGACCAGGATCTCGTCGCGCTTGAGCTTGCCAAGCATGTTCATGATCATGGGCTTGCTCGGCATCGTGACTTGGCCATCGAGATGCGTACTCTTAAAGATTGGCCTTTGAAACATAAGGTCCAGAAGCGGCACCGCAAACTGAGAGTGCGTAAGGTCGAGCACGCGACGTTTTAGCTCGATGTAGAGATCGTGGATCTGCCGCGCTTTGGTCACATTTGTCTCGGCTTGTTGGACCAAGCCGCCTAAGAAGAATTCGATCCATCTATTCCAGGCCTTTGGTGACCTGCCGATATCCCGAAGCCTCGCCACATAGGTGTCCCGGTTGGATTCCAGATACTCCGAGAGATAGAACATCGGTCTCGAGAGAATCTGCTTTTCAAAGAGAAAGAGAGGAATCAGAATGCGCCCCAGACGTCCGTTACCATCCAGGAATGGGTGCAGAATCTCGAATTGCGCATGCACAATTGCCAGCTGCACCAAAGCGTCCGGTCGCTCAAGGTGGTAATACGTCTCCCAGTTGTACAAGGCTTGCTGGAGCACATCCCCCGGCTCCGGCGGAACGAACTGCGCTTCCTCCATCGCACACCCAGAGGTCCCAATCCAGTTCTGCTCACCGCGGAAACGACCTCGCGCCTTCCCTCGTCCGCGAACGCTATCAAGCAACGTGCTGTGGAGGCGCAGCAAGAGGTTCAAATTGAAAGGTCGTGTCTGGAGTTCGTCCTCGGCCTCTCGAAGAGCCTGCCGGTAGTTTAAGATCTCCTGGATGTCGACGCGACGGTATTCCTCCTCAGGCTGCTCTCCTGCCTCATACTTGAGGACCTCGCCCAGGGTCGCCTGCGTACCTTCAATCTTGGACGAAAGGACTGCCTCCTGCGTCGTCAAAGGAGAGAGAAGAATCTCAGGATTGGGCAACGTGTAGAGCACGCCGTTGTACTCCGCCAACCTGCGATTCGCCAAGCCGATCAGCGGGATCAAAGGCTCCCATTCAACCTCGTGCAACGGCAGAGGCTGCGGGATAAAGGGCTTCATTCCTCAAACCTACCTTCGCCCGGATAAAGTGTAAAGCGAAATGGCGATTGCTTTACACTTCGTGTGTAAGCGTATCGTAGACTTTACACAGAGCCATTGGATCAGCTGGTAAACGAGAGGTTCTACTTGCGCTCTCTAGCGCACGTACCCGCGCATCCACCCAGCTTCTGACGGGCGAACATCACCGATTGGTCTGATTGGTCGGGGCGGAGGGATTCGAACCCCCGACCCTCTGCTCCCAAAGCAGATGCGCTACCAGACTGCGCTACGCCCCGACTCCAAGGCTTATCTTATCCCAGGCCGGACCGAGATCAGCGGCCGAGCCAGTGGACAAAGTGGGCCGTCAGCCAGCTGAACAGCACCAGCGGCAGCAAGAGGAGCACGAGAAGGACCACTGCCAGACCCGCGAAGAACAGCCAGCTCTTCTTTCTCTGCTCCTCCGGGCGCTGGAGGCTGCCGGTCAGGAGAGCGTAGTTCCGCCGGTTCGCCTTCCACGCGATGTCGAACATGTCGCCCAACACCGGCACGGTCCCGACGAGCACCTCGATGCCCACGTTCGCGACCATACGGGCGACGGTGACGTTTGGCACACCACGTGCCCACGCCGCCACGATGAGGATCGTCGAAGCCAGGCCCTGCATCAGATCCCCGACACCCGGGATCAGAGCGATCACGCCATCCAGACCGAAGCGAATGTTTGTCCCCGGAATCCGCAGGAAATCGTCCAGGACGTGCGCCAGCATGTCCAGGTTCTCATCGCTGAAGGGCTTGCTGCCCAACCTCGATCGCGGCGGCAGAATTATAGGTTCAGTCACAGCGGCCATCGTTCTCCCCTCGCTCCGGACGTCCGGATGTCCGGACCCGAAGCCTGTCAGCCTCGTCCTGACCGCGACGAGGCCCAGTCTCTCTGATGCTACAATTGTCCCATTGTGGCGGCTATAGTTCAGTGGCAGAACGCCGCTCTGTGGCAGCGGATGTCGTGGGTTCGAAACCCACTAGCCGCCCCAAACAACCTCCTCATCCAGCCTCGCGCCCGCCTCTAGTGCCTCCTCGCGCCCGGAAGCCCGCCTTCTCTGTCCCCGAGACCTCCGCTCCGGCTCCGCCCGGCGTCTTTGTCGGCACCTCCGGGTGGGCGTACCCCACGTGGAAGCCCGGCTTCTACCCCGCGGGGCTGCCGGGTAAATCCTTTCTGCCCTACTTCAGCTCGCAACTGAACTCGGTTGAGGTGAACTATACGTTTCGGACGCTGCCCTCCATCCGCACGCTCGAAAGCTGGCTGGCCGACACCCCGGCCGGCTTCCGCTTCAGCTTCAAAGCGCCGCAGCGCATCACGCACTTCAGCCGGCTGCGCGACACCGAAGCCGACCTCCGGCAGTTCCTCGGCGCGCTCGAGCCGGTGCGTCAGGCCGGCAAGCTCGGCCTGGTCCTGTTTCAGCTGCCGCCGAACTTCCAGGCCGACCCCGGCCGGCTGCACGACTTCCTCCAAACTCCCGCCCTGCACAGCCCCGGCGCACCGCCCGTCAGCTTCGAGTTCCGCCACCCGACCTGGTTCGCCGACCCGATCGCCAAGCTTCTGCACGATCACGGCGCTGCCTACTGCATTGCGGAGTCGGACGACCTCTCTACCCCCGAGCTCCACACCGCGCCGCACCACACTGCGTTCCGCCTTCGCCGCTCCGGTGGCTACAGCGAGGCTGAACTTGAGACGCTCGCCGAGAAGTTCTCTGAGCTCCGCCGAACGGACCCAGACCGCGAGATCTACGTCTATCTGAAGCACGAGGACGAACCCACCGGACCGCAAAACGCCGTCAGCCTGCTCGCGCGGCTGAACCGGCTCCAGCCGCCCGCATGACCCGCGACTCGCCGGTCAACCTCCTCGAAATTCAAGCGCACCAGACTACCTTTCGGCCGCGTCGCTTTCTCGCCAACTCCCACCTCCAGACCATCGCCGGCAACCTCCTCCCCCGGCCCAGTTCCCTCTCCGAGCCGGAAGCCGTCCTCGTCGAAGTTGCCCCTGCCGACAACGGCCAGATCGCCTCGCAGGTGCTCTGCCACTGCCACTGGCAGACTGGGAACAGGCGCGCCGACCGCCCCTCGGCCATCGTCGTCCACGGGCTTGAGGGGTCCTCCTCGTCGCAGTACGTGCTCGGCAACGCGCATAAACTGTGGGACTCCGGCGCGAACGTCATCCGGATGAACATGCGCAACTGCGGCGGCACCGAGCACCTCTCGCCGACGCTCTACCACTCCGGCCTATCGTCAGACGTGCTCGCCGTCTTCCGGTTCTTCGTCGCGCGCGAGCAGCTCCGGTCCGTCTCGCTCATCGGCTACTCGATGGGCGGCAATCTCATACTCAAGCTGGCCGGCGAACTCGGCGCCGAAGCCCCAACCCAGCTCCGATCGGCGATCGGCGTCTCGCCCGCCGTCGACCTGGGCCCTTCCGCCGACGCCCTCCACCAGGGCTTCAACCGGGTCTACGAGCGCCGCTTCAACCGCGCTCTCCTGAAACGCTTCCGCCGCAAGGCCGAGCTCTTCCCGGGCATCTTCAGCGCCGACCGCGCCCTCGGGATTCGCTCGCTTCGCGACTTCGATGACCGGGTTACCGCCTTCTACGCCGGCTTCGGGGGCGCCTCCGACTACTACCACCGCGCCGCCGCCGCCCGCGTCCTCAGCCGGATTCGCGTCCCGACGCTTATCCTCCACGCCCTCGACGACCCTTTCGTCCGCCTCACCCCGGAGACCCGCGCCACGATCGCGGAGAACTCGGACATCAACCTCCTCGAAACCGCCCAGGGGGGGCACTGCGCCTTTCTCGCCCGCCCGGACCGACGCTCGGGCTACGACGGCTACTGGGCCGAGCACACCGCGCTGCGTTTCCTGCTCGCCCACGCGTAACCGCACCCTCTACACTGGACCTATGCTCCTGGACTGGACCGCCGAGTGCTCCGCCGACGATCCCGTCCTGGTCATTCCGTGGGCTTATAGTGACCAGGCTTACAGCGACCAGCCCGGCCCCGACCAGACCGGCATCCCAGACCAGACCGGCCACGCCCACACGCCGCGCTTCATCGACCTTCGCGAGCATCCCTACGACCTCCACCAGATCCCGGAGGCCGAGGCCAACCCGCCCTTGCTGCAGGCTCTGCGGGCCCTGAACGGCCCGCGGTCGCCGGTCTTCACGGCGAAGTGCGACGCCTGGCGCCTTACCCCCGGCACCGACATCGACGACCTCGATGAGCTCCGGATCTCGCTCGATCTTGATCTGCACCGGGACCTGGACCCGGACGCCGCCACCCACGGCTTTGTCAGCTACATCGACCTGCTTTGGCGCGACCGCGCGATCTTCACCTCCTTTCACCAGCACGAGCTTCTGCTCGACCGCCTGGGGCGCCGGGTCGCTCCGCTCGACCACCCGCAAGCCATGCTGAGTTGCGTGATCCGGCCTGCCTTCCTCGACCTCGCCGGCCCCCAGCAAGGCTTTTCGCTGAGCCTGTACGTCAAATCCGCCGGCCCCGACCCTGAGACTGCATGGCAAAGCTGGGCCGAAGCCCTCGGCGCGGTGGTCCCGCTGCTCCGCAGCAAAGACTTCAGCGCGGCCTAGTCCGTTTAGAACGCCCGCCTAGGTCCGTCTAGAATAAGGATGGAGCCACACACACGGGCGAGTAGCTCAATTGGATAGAGCATCAGCCTTCTAAGCTGATGGTTGCAGGTTCGAGCCCTGCCTCGCTCACCACCCTCCCACCCCGGCTCCGCGACCCGGATGCTGATCCCGACCTCCGCCCACCCGCCGCGTGCCGCAGGGCCGCCAGAGCCACCAGGGCAAAGGCCAGACCACACACGCCGTCCCATCGCCACCGCGCCCAGGCCATCGTCGCCAGGGCCGAACCGATCGCCGCGCCCGAAAAGTACGCTGTCATATAGACCGTGTTGATCCGGCTCCGGGCCGACGGCACCAGACCAAAGATCCGCGTCTGGTTTGCGACCTGCGACATCTGCGCGCCGGCATCCAGCAACACAACGCCGACCACCAGCGCCAGGAGATGCACCCACAGGGGTAGGTGCGCCCGCTCCTCAAGCCACAGGACGCCGTAGGAGACCGCAAGGAACGAAAGCGCCACCGAAATGACCCACCGCGACCCCCGCCGGTCCGACATGCGGCCCGACCACGGAGCCACCAGCGCCCCTGCGGCGCCCACCAGCCCAAACGTCCCCGCCACACCCGCGCCCAGGCCGTACCGGCTGCCCAGCAGGAACGCCAGGGTCGTCCAGAAACACGAAAACGACCCAAAGACGAGAGCGCTGATGACGCACGACTCCCGCAGGAGCGGCTCGGTCCGGGCCAGGGTCCACAACGAGCGCATCGCCTGCCCGTAGCGGAGATTCTGCTTGGGCGGCAGCGGCGGCATCAGCCGCGAGACCAGGGGAACAAAGGCCAGGTTCATGACGGCCGCCAGACCGAAGACCGACCTCCAGCCCAGACCGTGGCTCACCCACCCGGCAAAGGTTCGCGCCAGCAAGATCCCCAGGAGCAGGCCGGTCATCACGATCCCGATCGCCCGTCCGCGGTCCTGATCGCTGGCCAGATCGGGCGCGATCGGCAACACAATGTGCGTCACCGAAGCCAGCATTCCGGCCACCGCGCTCAAGCCGATCAGCATGCCGACGCTCGGCGCCAGCGCGACCAAGAGCAGGGCCACCGACACCGCGCCATACATCCGCATCATCAGAGCGCGCCGCTCCAGAACATCGCCCAGCGGCACAAACAGGAGCAGCCCCAGAGCGTACCCCACCTGCGTGCTCACGGCGACGAATCCCACCCGGCCCGCGGAGGTCCGGTAGGTGTGCGCCATTTCGAGCAACAACGGCTGGTTGTAGTAGATGGTCGAGACCCCGACCGCGCACGCCATTCCCAAAAACGGCAGAGGTGCGCCGCCTGCCTGCTTCCCTCTCACCTCATCCACCATCACAACGCCCGGCCTCCGCTCGATTTCCCCTGCCGTCGATTTCGATCGTCTGACGGCTGATGCGATCTCACTCTTTACCCTAAGACCAGCTTTGCGATCGTCTGGAGCTGCATGAACGACGTACCCTCGTAGATCTTGCCGATCTTGGCGTCGCGGTAGAGCTTCTCGACCGGATAATCCTTCACAAACCCCGACCCTCCGAAGATCTCGACCGCGCGGCTCGCCACCCGCTCCGCCACCTCGGAACTCACATACTTGCACATCGCCGCCTCCTTCAGGAACGGCGCCCCCGCGTCCTTCAGCCGGGCTGCGTTGTAGACCATCAGCCGAGCCGCCTCGATCTCGGTGGCCATCTCGGCCAGCTGAAACTGCATGGCCTGAAACTCGACGATCGGCCGACCAAACTGCTTGCGTTCCTTTGCCCAGCGCGCCGCGTGCGCCCACGCCCCGCTCGCCAGACCGAGCATCTGCGCGCCAATCCCGATGCGGCCCTCGTTCAGGGTCTCGATCGCGATCTTGTAACCCTTGCCTACCTCGCCAAGGACATTTGCGCCCGGCACGACGCACTCGCGAAACAGGAGCTCGCACGTGCTTGACGCGCGAATTCCCAGCTTGTCCTCCTTCCGGCCCACCGTGAAACCGTCCATCCCCTTTTCGACCAGAAACGCCGTGATTCCCTTGTACCCCGCGCCGGGATCGATCGTCGCAAACACCAGGAACAGCCCCGCCTCCTTCGCATTCGTGATCCAAAGCTTCTGGCCGTTCAGGACCCAGTCCGAGCCGCGCGCCGTCGCCCGGGTCTCGAGCGCAAACGCGTCCGACCCCGACTTCGCCTCGCTCAACGCGTACGCCCCTACCGTGTCGGCAGCAAGCCGCGAGAGCCACCGGCGCCTCTGCTCCTCGGTCGCCCAACGGATCAGCGCATTGACGCACAGCGTGTTCTGCACATCCACCAAGACACCGACGGACGGATCGACCGCCGACAACTCCTCGACCGCCAGCACCGCCTCGAAGAACGTCCCGCCCGCGCCGCCAAACTCCTCCGGGACCTCGATGCCCATCAGACCAAGCTCAAACAGCTCCCGGACGAGGGGCTCGTCCATGTGCTGCGTCTCATCCATCGACCGCGCCAGGGGCGCAATGCGCTCGGCGGCAAACCTCCGCACCGTCTCGCGGAGCATCCGCTCGTCTTCGTTCAACTCGGTCAGGGGTCCGATTCGGCCCCTGTCCGCTTTCTGCTTCAGCATCGGTTTCACGGCTTTCCTGAGAAGACCTGGGCGTAATTATTCTCCGAGATCCCTACGAGGGCGAGATCCCTACGAGGGGAACAGGTCGTCTTCTTTAGATGCGGTGACGTGAGGATTGGCAGGCAGAGGCTCTAGAGCGGATTAGGTGATGGTGTAGAGAACAGACCACAACAACCGCAGATTCCCTTCGGGAATGACAACAAAAAGCAAATGCCTCTATGCCAATAACTCGAGGCTCTAGCCGGCCGCCCGTACCATTCGGCCGCGACGACTCACGATCGACAGCTTCTCCAGCTTCAAGATCTTGCGTGCCTGCAGTCGCGCGTGCGCCGACCACGGCCCGACCGGATCGAGCTTGCTGTACGCGATCCAGTGCCGCAACGCGCGCCGGCGTTCGCCCTGCCGCTCGTACGCGAGCGCCAGATTGTAGTGCGCGTCCGCGTACTGCGGCACCAGCGACACCGCCCTCTGGTACGCGGCCGTCGCCTCCGGCAGACGCTGCATCTCGTCGAGCACGTTGCCGAGATCGAAGAACGCGAGAGCATACTCCGGATCGGCTTCGGTGGCGCGACGATACATCGCCTCCGCCATCGGGAACAGCTTGCGGTTGTAGTAGATCGTCCCCAGATTGATCAAGGTGGGCGCATGCCGCGGCCGAATCTCGAGGATCTGCTCGTAGAGCTCGACCGCACCCGCCGCACCTTCGGATGTGTCCTCCATCGCCACCGCGCGGAGAAACATTCCCTGCACATCGACAGTCTGACCGGAGAGAGTCCGGCTCGCTCCCGCCGTGACCGCGAGAGATCGTCCAGCGGAACTCTCGAAATCAAACGCCAGCTGCTGGGTCAGAGGCTCAAGGAGGCTTCCAGCGTAGCGAAAGGACAGCTTCGACCCGCGTCGAACCGCACTCATCTCCAGGAGAACGTTGCCGACGCCGGCGACGCGCTGCATGGCCTCGAGCGACGCTCTGATGGCCTTGGCCGAAAGCCGTCGCGCCCGCAGATCCCGCAGCGTCCGCAGCCGCCCCAGCTCCTCGAAGCTGTAAGCGTCCTTCGACGGGATCAGGCCGGCGCGCTCCCAACCGACCAGCTGCCGGGCCTGGAGGTGCAGTATCCGAAGAGCATCCACTCGGCTATACCGGTTCACGTCGATCTCACCGTCGCGCTCCGCATTCGCATCTCTGCGAGAAGTATGCGGCGTCGGACAGGCGCGAGCAACCGGCACGGGCAGATATCGGTGGATATCGTGTACCAGAAGTGGTTCAACCCCGAATATGTAACCGGCGGGGACTTTTTCTTCACATCCTATTGAAGTTTTTGGCGGATCTGCCGATAAGAGAGAGAACAGCTCCTCGGTTGCGGCCTAGATTTCATAGGCCTCCGTGAGAAGCGACAGACTGCAAAAAAAAGGATCACCCATGCTTCGCCTCTTCCCCTGTCTCGCTTGTCTCTTCTGCTTCCTTACAGCGCTGCCCATGGCGCACGCGGATCTGTTCACCTACAGCTTCTCGGGGAGCGGCCTGTCGGGAAGCGGCGTCATCACCGGAACCGCGGACCCCTACCAGGCAAACGCCTTCGACGTCACAGCAGTGAGCATGACGCTGAACGGAAGCGACTTTCCTGTTTTCCTGACGAGCCCGACGGACACAGCGCATCCAGGCTCTACGGACGGCTTCACGTTTGACAACGTACTCTACACTTCAGGCGCGGCAGCGCTCGACGGGAACGGGATCTTGCTCTCATTCTCAAACGGCACGCTCTTGGCCGATCTGTTATACAGCAACGGCTACCAGATAGAGGTGCGAGCAGCCGGGGATCCTATAGACACCGCGACCTATACGCTCGATAACTTCCAGGCCACCCGAGTCGCCCCGACGCCTACCCCGGAGCCCACCACGCTGATCTTCCTGGGAACGGGAACTCTGATGCTCGCCGTCCTGATCCGGCGCAAACCCGCCTTCTAGGCTTCGTGCAAATGAGACAGACTTGGGATCGTGCAAGCCACCACCTCCGTGGAGCACTCGCTGCCTCAAGATCTGGACGGCGAGTACTCCACGACGCTGCCATAAGGTTTGCGCCCTTACGGCAGCCGAGGCGGAGGTACGGATCAGGGTTGGGCAGTCAACGTCCAGACCTGGGCCGGCGTGCTATCGCAGCCCCAGATCTGCTGTTGAACTCCGTTGGCGGTGGAAGAGCCTGGATCATCCACGCACTTGCCGCTGCCGACGCCCACGATGGTGAAGCCGGTGCCGGAAGCTGTGACCGTCCACTTCTGGTTCGATCCACCGCCGTAGGTCCACGTCTGCAGCTTGCTGCCATCGCTGGTGCCCACATTGGTGACATCGATCGCCTGTGCCGGAGCATTGCGATTGACGATGCTGTAGGTGTTGCTGCCTTGCGACTGGAACTGCCACTCCTGGTTGTACTGCTGGCTGCCGCAGGCCCACTGTTGGACAGTTGTGCCATTCGAGGTGCCCCAGCCGGCCGCATCCAGGCACTTTCCGCTGGCCTGGTTGACTACGTTATACCAAGTGGAAGTGCTCACAGTGCCTGAGGTCGTGGTACCCGTACCGGTTCCAGTACCGGCACCGGTGTTGACGCCGCCGCCGTTGACGCCGCCGAGCGCGGGATTGAGTGCGAACGCGTTCGGGGTCGTCCACTGCTGCCAGTCGGACTGGATCGTCGAGGACGAGTCAGTATAGACGTTCGGAATCGGCGGATTGCCTGTGAGATGGTAGTACCCCCAGGCTCCGCCGGCTCTCGCCTTGTAGGTCCAAATCGCCCAGCTTATCCCGTCATTGTTGAAGTCATTCACCATGTACTGCCAGGCGGTGGCTCCAGTGTCCCAAGCCGTAAACTCCCCGATAAAGTCGGGGACGTTGTAGCTGGAATGGTTGTTGAAGTCGCTGACCTGTTTGTCGGCTTCGGCCTCTGAGCCCGCTGCCGTTTGGGTGCCCGGGTAGGCGTGCATGGAATAGACAACATTGGTCCAACCCTCTGAGGAGGGATTGGGCAGCATGCTCCAGTTCCACTGGTCGAACGTGCCTTCGATGAAGATCATGTGATCAGGATCGGCGCTGCGAACGCTGGTATACAGGCTGGCATTGGCCGAGACGGCGGCAGCGTCGTTTGGCGCACCGACCGGCTCGTTGAGCAGGTCATAGCCGGCTACGGTCGTATTCCCTTTATAGTGGTTCGCGATCTGCCACCACATATAGGCTGATTGGCCTTGGTAGGTGCCATTGGACCAGTACTGATTCACATTCTGCTGACCGGTATCGTCCGAATTGGATTGGCTACCGACCACACCGTGCATGTCGATGACAACGTAGATCCCGCGAGCGCCGGCGGAGTTTACGATCATGTCAAGCTTGCGGAACGCATCGGAACGCCAGCCCGTGGGGGTTTGGTCGGTAAGCGAGTAGAACTGCCCCCACCACACAGGAACTCGGACGACGTTGAAGCCGGCGTTTTTGATGTTGTCGAAGTCGCTGTCCTGGATCCAGCTGTCCTGATACGTGTTGATGAGGCTCTGCTCGGTGGCGACACCGAAGCGGCTATCGAGCGTCTTCATGACGCCGTAGGTGTCGTTTGGGGTGAAGCCGCTGTCGAGTGGGGCCATCCACTGTTCCATGACGAACAGGCCACCCAGGTTGACGCCGCGAAGCGGCACCACGGTTCCGCCGGCGTTGACGATGTTGCGCCCGCTGGCGTGCAGCATGCTCAGCTGCGCCCCGGCGTGTGGAGCTGCCATTCCCGCACACAGCAGAGCAGAAGCGGCGGCAACGGTTTTGCACCAGCGATTCCTTGGGGCGGGGTGCGGACGTACGTGTGCATCACGGATGTCTCTCTGTGCTGTCTCAGAGGACAAAATGGGGGGGGCTGACGACATAAACTCTCCTTGATCTTCGATTTGCAAGCTCTGGTGGAATTTCACACACCGGCGGGCAGGACACCGATAAACGCATCCTTTGAGGCTTAATATCTCTTGATCGTGCCTGGGATCTTGGACATCCCTGCCGGCGAGAACCGTCTCTCCGGCGTCACAATCGGGCCTCTGCACGTAAGGATCATTGAACCAAAACAAGACTGCAGCAAACGCTAGCTTCGTTTCAAGGCTCATCCAAGACCGCAGTTTGGTGCTAAAGCAAGAGTGGGTGAATCATACTCACCTCTGTCCTGCACCTGCAAGGGGGCGGGTGCTCCATTTTCCGTATATTCAAACTGGGTATCGGCAGATTTCCACAATGCCTTGCCCGATCGACTTCGCGAGCACAAATCGGAGTGCGCCGCCGGCCCGAGGCGTCGACGATACTACTCATGACCGCAACCGCCGCTCTTCCGATGCCCGTCCAGACCATCCAGACTGCCCAGACCGAGCCCACCGACATCCAGGCCTGGCAGCAAGTCCTCGCCCGCGACCCCGCCGCTGACGGCCGCTTCGTCTACGCCGTGACCTCGACCGGCATCTTCTGCAGACCGACCTGCCCCTCCCGCCGTCCCGACCCGAAGAACGTCCGCTTCTACACCGACTCCGCCGCCGCCACCGCCGCGGGCTTTCGACCCTGCAAACGCTGCGTCCCCGAGGGCCTGACACCGCCTCCCGACCCCCACGCCGACCTCGTCCAGGCCGCCCTCCGCTACATCGCCCAGCACAGCGCGGACACACGGCTCCGCCTCGC
>CAXTYQ010000074.1:0-16980 GCA_964248505.1 uncultured Acidobacteriaceae bacterium | reverse complement strand
GCCTTCGCCTGGAAAGAATCAAGAGCTATACCTTATAGAGAGATGCTCTAGGTGTTGGCATAGAGGGCATTTGCCCTTTTTTGTCATTCCCGAAGGGAATCTGCGGTTGTTCTTGGGGTTGTTTGTTCTTCACACCCTGCACCAGATCCAGTCCGGAGAGACGCGCAAACCCGCTCTCTCCGGACTCGCCCCTTACGCGCTCTCCAACACCCGCACCCTGCTCTCCGCGGGCAAGCTCAACGTCATCGCAATCAGCGCCGACAACACATACATCCCCGCAAAGATCCAGATCACGCCCACAACTCCGATGCGCGGAAGGAAGATCCCCGCAATCGCCGGCCCCAGCCAGATGCTCGTTCCCGACCCAAGATTCATCACCGACATCGCCGCTCCCTTCGACTCGGGAGCCAGCGTCGCCATGATCGCACTCAGCGGAACAAACCCCGCCAGCGTCGCTCCATACGCCATCCCCGCCAGCGTCACCAACAGGTAATTCTTGCCAAAGTGGTGCGGCACATAAAACAGCCCTAAGGTCGTCACCGCACACCCGCACGCGCCCACAAAGGTCACCGTCCGACGCCATCCAATCCGGTCGCCGACATATCCCCAGATCAGATTGAAGACAACGTTGGTCGCAAACATCACACTCAGGATCTGCAGCCACTGCTGCAACGAAAATCCGATCGTGTGCGTGTAATAGATAGGGAGAAATAAGAGAAATCCAAACTCGGAAGTAGTCGTAATTACCGCGACCAGACCTCCCAAACCTACCTTCGGCTTCTTCCAGACGATCGAAATTCCCGAAAATAAAACGTGGAGCGGATTCCCCGTTCTTCCGACCTGCAGACCCGTTCGACCGAGCGCCTCCTTCACCCCAAACAGCGCAATCAGTCCGCCGATCACGACAAAGATCGTCGATAACCAGAGCGAAGCATAGGCGCCCCACTTCGGTACCGAAAAACTCGCCAGCAAGGAACCCAGAGTAGGTAGTCCGCCGGTCCTGGCTACCCAGAACCATCCCACCGCGGTCGCCAGGTATCTACTCGGTGTAACTGCCGTCACCCACACCAGAAATCCAAACGCAAACAACGGATATCCAAAGCCGCGCAACATGTAACACAGCGCAATCACCGGGTAGTTCCGGTGAGCTACACCGATCAGCAAGAACGGAATCTCAAAGACCACCCAGATCAACAGACCGGCCCACATCACCTTCTTCGGTCCCCACAGATCCGACAACGTCCCACTCAGCCACGCAGCGATCGCCGCCGTAGCCCCATACAGCGTAAAAACAAACGCCGCCTGCGACTCCGAAAAGCGCATATCCACCAGCATGGGCGACAAGAATCCAGCTTCGACCCCGTCGCCGATCATAAACAGCAACAGCCCCAAGTACCCCACCGCCAGCTGCGGATGAAGCCCGATCTTCTCCAACCAGCTCTCTTTCTGTCCGTTCACAGAGCTCCCTTTTCTTCCAGATACATCTGCATCGTAGCCCGCGCACCCATCTTTGAAAGAAGCTCCATCCCCCGCTGAACCTGTTGGATAAACTCCACGTTCCGAGGTAGCACCTGCCCAAAGATCGAAGTAACTCCCAGCATGGGTGTAGGATCAAGCCCGGCAGACTTAGCTATCTCGCCTAACTCCCCGACCCGGGCATCGATAATCTCGAGCGCCTTTCCACGTTCGTCCGGACCTCCCTTCAAGTAGAAGATCCAGCTCGCAATTACGAGGCTAAGTAAGTGTACCGACTTACCTTCCTCCAATAATTGAAGAATCGATGGCAAAACCCACTTAGGCATCTTCGCCGAACCCTCTGAACAGATACGGGTCACCTGGTCCCGAATCGCCGGGTTCGCGAATCGCTCGACTAACACCCTCTTATACTCCTCCACCGAAACCCCAGGAATCTTCGGAACAACCGGTGTAACTTCATCCATAAATGCCCGAATAAATTGAATAAATACCTCGTCCTGCATCACCTCATGCACAAAGGTGTACCCGGTAAGCGCACCCAGGTACGCCATCGCCAGATGGCTCCCGTTTAACAGCCGTATCTTCATCAACTCATACGGCACAACATCGGCCACCATCTCCGCCCCGACCTCTTCCCAGCGCGGCCGGCCATTGCAGAAATGATCCTCAATCACCCACTGAATAAAGTTCTCCGTCATCACCGGCCATGCGTCCTCCACGCCAAACCTCTCCCGCATCGCCTCCCGATCCTCCGCCGTCGTCACCGGCGTAATCCGATCCACCATGCTGTTCGGAAACGTCATCTGCTCCGCGATCCACCGCGCCAGCTCCGGGTCCCTCAGCTCCGCAAACGCCAGCAAAACCCGCTTCACCACATCGCCATTTCCCTGGAGGTTGTCGCACGACATCAACGTGAACGGCGCAACGCCACGCTTCCGACGCCGATCGATCGCCTCCGCGATGTACCCAATCGACGTCACCGGCTGCCCTGGATGCGCCAGATCGTGCTGAATATCCGGATGCCCGGACGTGAACTTCCCCGTCGCTTCATCAATAAAATACCCGCCCTCCGTGATCGTCAGCGACACAATCTTCGTCTCCGGCGAAGCCATCTTCTCGATCGCTCGCTCCGGATTCTCAGGCGCATAAATGTAGTCCGCAATCGACCCAATCACGCGCGCCGCCTGCGCCTCCGCACTCTTCTCAACCAGCGTGTACAGGCAGTCCTGCCCCTTCAGCGCATCGCGCATCCGGTCGTCACTCCGCAGCACGCCGATCCCGCACTCCCCCCACCTGGGCTGCTCCGCCTTGTGCAAAAGATGGTCAAGATACACCGCCTGATGCGCTCGATGAAATCCCCCAACACCGATGTGCACCGTGTTCTCGACCAGCGCTCTCCGATCGTACGTCGGCGTCCGAACCTCCGTCGGCAGCGCCGACAGATCCGCCTCACTCAAACGCACACAGCTCCTAACCTCGCTCATGGACTTCTCCTCTTCTGAAGCACACCAGCATAGCCTAAGCACCGCACGCCTGGTTTCTGCCTGCCCCGCCGCCTCATCGCGCAAGGCCCAGAAGCCGGCCCCCAGGCCCTTCCCCCCACCCATCTACCCAGACCGATCTGCCCCGACGTTCCCCCAGACCCATTTACCCAGACCGACCTACCCCGCGCGACCCGACCCCAGCTCCTCCTTCAGCAGATCGCTCACCAGAGTTCCATCCGCCCGGATGCCGCTGGCGGCAATCCTCTGCCGCACCACCCGCATCGCCGGTCCAATATCTTTCGGCCCCGGCCGCACACCACCCGCATCCTTTGCCAGGTGCTCGATCGACCCACGAATGATCGCGCGCACCTCCTCATCGCTCGCCGACTGCGGCAGAAACACCTCCAGCATCGCAATCTCCAGCCGTTCCTTCTCCGCCAGCTCCGGCCGGTTGCCCTTCGTAAACTGCTCGATCGAGTCCTTCCTCTGCTTGATCAGCGTCGTCAAAATCGCCTGCTCCTCCGCCTCCTCCAGCGCCGACCGCTTCTCAATCTCCTTGTTCTTCAGCGCCGACTTCGCCATCCGCAGCGTCGTCAACCGATGCTCGTGCTTCGCCTTCATCGCCACCACAATCTCCGTCTGCAACCTGTCCCCAACTGTCGCCATCGCCTCACACCTCGCTCAGCCTTCCATCATAGATCGCACCAGCGACACCGGAGGAGAAGCTTCACGTCAACGTCACCGGGCTCCAAGGAATAGCCGCTCAAATTCCGCAAAAAGCCAACGCCATCGAGATCAGCCGACACAAACGCGTTTGTGGGTACTACCGGCGAGCAGCTATTCCCTACCTCTGCATGAGGCAATCTGTTTCGCCCACAGCACCGTTTCTTTGCCGAGTGCAGGAACGTCACTGCTTTTCCCGTAGCTGTTCAGGTTTACATAGCGCAACACGAAAGCGGCACCCGATTGGGAGATCAGATCCGCGATAGCGACATTGCCTTGCTCTTGAACGATGGCTTTCGACATGACGTACCCGATGCCATAGAAGGGTTGATCGCCGTAGAATCCGGCCGCATAGACCTGTTGCCACGTAACCGCAGCCCTAGTGGCAAAACCGTGCACTGACAGCTCCAATTGGGTTATGTGCCGCTCCCTTTGATCAATGATATGCGCGAAATCGGCGCGTTCCTTCGTCGTGGGTTCATCAAGGTCATGCTCAGGAAGCGCAAGGAGATCGCCAACGTAGCTCGCCGTACCTTCCATGGAGAGCGCATTCAAAAGATCTTCTATCCCTTTGGCGTCCTGCTTTCGCGCCAGACAGGTGTTCGCTTCTTGAGAAGGCTGATGCCGTGACTTGGCCAGTATTTGTATGGCGTGAAAGAGCTCGTGTTCGAAAATCTTCGAGGCGAGCGTGGCGGACAAAACGTGCTCAAGGTCCAGATACATCGCGGGTTCGCCGCCAAAGGCGAACCCGTACGCGGTTCCACCTAGCACCAGGTGCCCCGTCACGGTACCGTCAAGACCGGCTGGGGTAAACATCGAGACTCGTGTTTTGATCTTCGCGAACAGTTGAAGCTTCGGATCGCTGAAGCTCCCCAGTACGTCGGAAATCTGTGCCGCATTATTTCTTGCGACGTCGAAGCGGAATCGACTGCTGTCCTTGAAGTCTGCGTCATGGTGGGCTGCCGCGACCAATGCCCGCGCAAACAAAGCGTCGCTTGCCGGACGGTCGTAGGAGAGAGCTTTGCGGATGATGCCTTGGCTGCCAGGCAGCTTTGCTATTGCCAACGCCTGTTCGTTCGTCAGCCGAGGGTCCTGGACTGCTTGTAGCACGGACTGTGCCTCTGAAGTGTCGATCACCACAGACACCCTGCCGGTTTGCGCAACCATGGGCACAGCAACCATGAACGCAAGAAGAACCACATACGTCCCAAGCATAGTGTTCACTATAGGGCGATCAGTAACGCCAAGTCGCATTCTCGGAAGAAACTACCGTGTCCTTGTGGGGCGTAGCCAAATTGGCTACACTCTAAGAGGAGAGCGTATGCGTCAGATTTCTCTACGTGAGTTCAGAACTCGGGGGACCAAAGCCTTGCAAGCCGTGCCGAACGGAGAGACCGTATTGCTGGCAGGGCAGAAAGGGCCAGCGTACTTTCTGATTCCCGTCCTTGGAGATGTCGTCATTGAAGACCGCGAACTGCGGCGGGCAATGGCCAAGGCGAGTCTGCATAAAAACTGGGACCTTGTTGAGAGTGCCGGGAAGGTCTTGAGTGACGAGGAGATTGAAAGCGAAATCCATCAGGTGCGATCCGTTCGCCAGCGTGGGAATCATGAATGAGACTGGTCGTACTCGATACGAACGTCATCGTATCCGCCGGCATCAAGCCAGGAAGCGCTCCCGCGAAACTCGTGATGGATTGGGTGCTCGACGGGCAGTTACAGGTCGTGACGAGCCCATGCATCATTCGCGAGTACCGTGACGTCGTCCATCGCCTCAAGTTCCAACGTTACGGATTCCCTCCGCAATGGCTGGAGTTCCTGATTGACGAGAGTCTCCGGCTTCCAGATCCAGCAGCCTGGGTGGAAGGAGGGCCTGATCGGACGGATTTGCCTTTTCTCGCTCTGGCCAGGGTGGCAGGAGCTTGGCTGGTAACCGGGAATTTGAAGCACTTTCCAGAGACCTTCCGTGGGGGTGTCATTGTGCTTTCCCCTGGGGAATACCTCGCGCACCTAGGTGAAGATTGACACCCGGCACCCGCAACCGGCCTTGCAATGCGGGGAGAGCAGAAGGTTAACGAGCTGCTGAACCAATCGGCTGATCAGTACCGCCAAGTCGGCCTGGGGGCAGTGACACGCCCCTGCGTAGCTTCGCCTTCAAACCTTCCCGCCCGCGCCCATACAATATCCCCATGATCCGCAAAACGCGCCTCTTCACCCCCGGCCCAACGCCCCTGCTCCCCGCCGCCCAGTTCGCCATGGCCGCCGCCGACATCCACCACCGCACGCCCGAGTTCCGCGCCCTCTTCAACCGCGTCCTCACCCAACTCAAACAGTTCGTCGGCACCACAACCGGCGACATCGTCCTCCTCTCCTCCTCCGGCACCGGCGCCATGGAAGCCGCCATGTCCAACCTCACCTGCCCCGGCGACCGCGTCCTCGTCCTCACCGCCGGCAAGTTCGGCGAACGCTGGTCCGCCCTCGCCAAATCCTTCGGCTGCGACGTCGACGTCGTCAGCGCCCCCTACGGTCAGACCTTCTCGATCGACGATGTCCGCCGGGCGCTCAAGCTCGAAACCCGCGCCGTTTTCATGCAAAGCACCGAAACCTCGACCGGCGTCCGCCACTGCACGCCCGCCATCGCCAAACTCCTCCGAGACACCGGCTCCGAAGCCCTCCTCGTCGTCGACGCCATCACCGGCCTCGGCACATCGCACCTCGACATGGACGCTTGGGGCGTCGACGTCCTCATCGGCGGATCGCAAAAAGCCGTCATGATCCCGCCCGGCCTCGCCTACCTCGCCGTCAGCCCGCGCGCCTGGGACCGCATGGAAGCCACCTACAACCCGCGCTACTACTTCGACCTCCGCAAAGAACGCAAAAACGCCCGCGCCGGCGAGTCCGCCTACACCCCCGCCGTCGCCCTCATCGCCGCCCTCGGAGCCTCGCTCAACTGGATCGCCGAGCAGGCCGCCACCCCTGACAACCCCTCAGGCGACCTTGTAGCAGGCCGCAAAAAACTCATCGACAACGCCGAAACCATCGCCGCCATGACCCGCGCCGCCGCCCTCGCGCTCGGCTTCACCCTCTTCGCCCCCAACGCCCCAGCCGCCGCCGTCACCGCCATCGTCCCTCCCCCGGGCGTCGACTCCGGCCTCGTCGTCAAAGAGCTCAAATCCCGCTTCGGCGCCATCATCACCAACGGCCAGGGCGAGATGAAAGGCCAACTCTTCCGCATCGCCCACCTCGGCTACTTCGACTACATGGACACCATCGCGCTCATCGGCGCGCTCGAACAAGTCGTCCTCAAATCCATTCCCCAAGCCATCACCCCCGACGGCAGACCCGTCCAGTTCGGCGACGGCCTCATCGCCGCCCAAAAACTCTTCGCCCAAGCCACCCACCCCAAAGCCGAACGCCGCGCCTGCATCTGCGGCCGCACCGACACCGACTGCGCCCTCCAACACGAAGCAGCCGGCGCCCAAACCAACCTCAACCCCACCCAGGAACTCGACCCCCGCACCGAACACACCACCGCCGGCGTCTGATCCCGCCACAAGCCTGGGTGCCCCATCCTCTCCGACCGGCTTCATCGTCGGAAAGGGTGGGGTCTCAGACCACAGAAAACTTCGGAGCCCGCATGAACCTCCGCTTCAGCGACGACGTCCTCCCCATCACCTTCCGCCCATCGCTCCCGCTAAGCGACGAAGACCTCATGCGGCTCTCCCGCGAAAACAAGCCCTACAAAATCGAACGCACCCATAGAGGAGAGCTCACTGTGATGACTCCAGTCGGCGGCATCGGCAGCACGCACGAGGTCTTCGTAGCTTCCGCTCTTTACAATTGGAACGAGACGGTACGCACCGGCGTCGCCTTCGGATCAAACGCTGGCTTCAACCTCCCCGACGGCTCCTGCCTCTCCCCCGATGCCGCATGGCTCGCCCTCCCGCGCTGGCTCGCCCTCACCCCCGAACAGCAAGCCGGCTACCCACCCCTCTGTCCCGACTTCATCATCGAAATCCGCTCCCGCACCGACCCCCGCCGCCTGCTCGAAACCAAAATGCAGCTCTGGCTCTCCAACGGCGCCGAACTCGCCTGGCTCCTCGACCCCGTCGACCAAACCGCCACCATCTACACCCCCAACGCCCCACCCCAAACCCTCACCACCCCCACGCACCTCACCGCCACCAGCCCCATCGACGGCTTCACTCTGCCCCTTGCCCGCCTCTGGTCCTCCTCCTAAGAGTGTTAACAGCGTTACTGAGTGGTGCGCTCCGAACAACTTCGCAGGCCGCGCTACGTGGCACTGAGTCCGAAGCGTAAAACAAGCAAGTAGTCAGGCCGTCAACAGACCACAATGCCAGCGCAACTGAAACTATCCCGACGTTTTCAACGCTCTGGATGCTTTTCTGGAACTTTAGACTCTTTCTTTCCTCCGGCTAGATACTCCGATATCGTCTTGAAGTCCGACCATATGTTCTCCGCTGCTCTGGCATAGTCCCGGTCATTCTCCACCAGCTCCGCTACGGTGGTGATATGGAAATTCTGCTCCACGTAAATGCCCTGCACTGCTCGAACATCCACTGCGATCCCAAAGGTCTCAACATTGGTAAAAGAAGGGCGAGCATGTATATCAAAGACGGGAGTCCCTTTGAGAAGTGGGAAATTCCTAGGATCGTCAAGGATATCTAGGTCCGTTACGAGGCAGGTCCCGGTTGGCAGCAACTTAGTTAATTCTCCACGAAGTTTTAGTTCAGCTCGCACCATTCGTTGAATAACGGGCGAGTCAGAGTTTATATCTCCAACTAGAATCGCAACGCGGGGTGCACTCGGGCTAGTGCACGGGCTGATCTGAGCAAAGCCCGCCGTACCAGTAATGAGGAAGCAGATGAATAAGGCTGATCGTAAGAGCAAGGTCTAGGCCTCCAAAGGCCAACATATCCTCACCCTTGATGAAATACCCTTCCACAAAAGTGATACTTGTTCCGTAGGACCGCCGCTGAGTGCCGAGTCTGCAACGGATAATCTAGGGAGCTAAACCCATGAAGCGCTCAGCCCAAGTCACCGCCCCACTCCTCGCCTCCGCCGCTCTCGCCCTCCTCGCCGGCTGCCGCAAGCCCGAGATGCAGCGCTGCGTCGATGAAAATAACAAAGTCGTCGACGACAAACTCTGCGCAAATCAGCCTCCAAACCAGCCCGCCAAGCTCAACGGACAACAGCAGCCCCGGCGCGACCCTAACGGCGTCCTCATCCCCTTTATCCTGCCCTACCACTTCTACTACGGAGGATACGGCGGCTACGGCCTCGGCTCCACCGTCGGCGGCGGCAGCAACACCCCGCTCTCCGGCCACACCTACGCCGGCTCCTCGGGCGCACGCACCGGCGGCACCTCCCGCGGAGGCTTCGGCTCCACCTTCTCCGGCCGCGGCGGCGGCAGCAGCGGCGGTGGAGAGTAATGCGGTTCTCCTGTAGGTGTATAGCGAAAACACTAGCTCCATGGCCGTTTTCCCCAACGAAAACGGCACTCCCATACTGTTTCCGGCTCATAGGAACAGGAGATCCGCAATAATGCAGCGCATCCCCCTCACCCCCCGCCCTCACTGGCAACAAACCGTCGAACAGGCCGGCCTCACCTTCCACACCCCCGACGGCCCCGCCCGCCCCTACTGGGACGAGTCTGCCTGCTACGAGTTCACCGGCGCCGAAATCGACACCCTCGAGGCCGCCGCCAACGAACTCCAAACCATGTGCCTCGCCGCCGCACAGCACATCATCGACCGCCGCCGCTACGCCGACCTCCTCATTCCGCCCTCCGCCATCCCCGCCATCGAGCGCGCCTGGAACGCCGAGCCCCCCGCCCTCTACGGCCGCTTCGACCTCATCTGGTCCGGCGCCGCCTCCATCCACCCGCCCAAGCTCCTCGAGTACAACGCCGACACCCCCACCTCCCTGCTCGAAGCCGCCGTCATCCAGTGGAGCTGGCTCGAAGATGTAGGCCCACACCTGCCCATCCACAGCTTCCTCCCCTTCAACGCCGCCAAACCCGACCAGTTCAACTCCCTCCACGACAAACTCGTCGCCAAGTGGCGCGACCTCGACCCCTACCTCACCAAGCCCGTCTACTTCGCCGGCGTCGACACCCCCGAGAATCCCGAAGACGCCCTCACCCTCGCCTACCTCGAAGACACCGCGCAGCAAGCCGGCCTCCCCACCCGCCGCATCCGCATGCTCGACCTTGGCTGGAACAGCCCTCGCCAATGCTTCGTCGACCTCGGCGAAAACCAGATCTCCTCCCTCTTCAAGCTCTACCCCTGGGAGACCATGCTCGCCGAAACCTTCGGCCCGCACGCCGTCGGCACCTACCTCCAGACCCCGCCCAGCCTCCACTGGATCGAGCCCGTCTGGAAGCTGCTCCTCGCCAACAAAGGCATCCTCCCCATCCTCTGGGAGCTCTACCCGCACCACCCTCTCCTGCTCGAAACCTACTTCGACCGCCCCCATTCCCTGTCCGACTACGTCCGCAAACCTCTGCTCTCCCGCGAAGGCGCCAACGTCGCCATCACCCACGCCGACGGCACCACAATCGAAACCGGCGGAGAGTACGGCGGCCGCCGATACGTCTGCCAGGCCCTCGCCCCAGGGGCCGTCTTCCCCGACAACCTCCACCCCGGCCGCGATCGCCACCCCGTCCTCGGCCTCTGGATGATCGACCAGGAATGCTCCGGCCTAGGCATCCGCGAGTCCGCCGGCCCCATCACCGACAACCTCAGCTCCTTCATCCCACACTTCTTCCGCTAAGAATCGCAGCCATATTGCGGAAACAACGAGGAAACAAAAACCCGGCTCATGGCCATAAGTCCTTCGTTTACAATCGGAATCAAGAAACAAGAATGAAGTAATATGGTTATGTCGTGGCTATCTTGTACTCGCTTCCGCGTAATTGGATTCGCTACGATATCGTCGCTATAGCATCGGCGCTGATCGGCGCAAAGGCTGCAGTGCAATCGCTGGTTGCGGTCCCATATCAGCGGGACTGGGTAGAAAAGCTCCAGCAGATCCAGCTCAAATTAGAGGTCGCTGGAACCTCCCGCATCGAAGGCGCAGATTTTACCGAACAGGAACTCGAGATTGCTCTAAACGTTCAGCATAAGGCAGAAGACCTCCTTACTCGATCACAAAGGCAAGCACGCGCTGCTGTCGAAACCTATCAGTGGATCGCCTCTCTACCTCCGGACCAACCATTGCAGTTGTCTCTGTTGTGTGACATCCATCGGAGGCTTGTCACGGGGTGCGATGATGACCATTGTCCGCCGGGTCAACTTCGCGCCGCGGATCAAAATGTGACATTCGGTCTTCCCCGCCATCGAGGTTGCAATGGAGGTCCAGCCTGCGGCTCTGCTGTCCAACACCTACTGCATTCAGTCCAGAGCGAGTTTTCAAACCACGACCCACTTATACAGGCGCTTGCACTCCATTACCATGTAGCCGCAATGCATCCCTTTTTGGATGGCAATGGTCGGACGGCACGTGCTCTAGAGTCGTTTATGTATCAGAAGGCAGGTCTTCGCGATACTGCCTTCATCGCTATGTCTAATTACTATTACGAGGAGAAAACCAGATATCTCACCGTCTTGAGCGAGGTCGGATCAAAAGATCATGACCTGACAGCATTTCTTGTGTTTGCCCTAAAGGGTCTAGAACTTCAATGCAATCGCCTGCTTTACGAGATCACTCGACAGATGCAGAAGGCTCTATTTAGAAACACCATGTACTCGCTGTTCAATCGCCTCCACAGTTCCAAGAAGCGGGTCATCCAGAAACGGCAAGTCGAAATCTTGAGGCTGCTGCTGGAGTTCGACAGTCTCACCCTGAACGAAGTTTGGAAGCGCATGGAGCAGACCTATCGGCCTCTGGGAAGTCCGTTGAAAGCCTTCAACAGAGACTTGAACAGCCTGATCGGGTTAGGTGCCGTTCGTATGGTTGAGGTCAGTGGGAAGTGGCTCCCTAACCTCAACCTTGCCTGGCCTTCCGAAATCACCGAGTCAGAGTTCTTCGCCCGCCTGAAACGACTGCCGCAGGGGAAGACATACAGTTTCTTATCGTAGAACTCGACCCCAAGGAGCCAACCCCCATGCTCGACGTCCACCCACCCCACGAGCCCATCCACGGCTGGCGCGACTTCCTCCTCCACATCCTCACGATCACCATCGGCCTCCTCATCGCCCTCACGCTCGAAGCCGCCGTCGAGGCCATCCACCACCGCCACATCGTCGCCGAAGCCCGCGAAAATATCCGCTTGGAACTCCAGCAAAATCACGAAGCTATCGGGAAAAACATTGCCTCGGTCGATCAGGAAGCGGATCGCGTCAAAGCTGGCATCGATACGATGCGATTCATGCGGGTGCATCCACACGCTCACGCCTCCATCGCCTTTCAATGGAACATTGAAACCCTTCATGATGCCGCCTGGCGTAGCGCCCGGGATACCGGAGCGTTAGGCTACATGCCGTACAAGGAAGTGCAAGGATATGCCGACCTGTACGGGATGCAAGAGTCCATGAGCCAGCAATTGACAAACCACATCACCCGAGAAGTGGAATTGCTGGCCCCACTCATGGTCGCACCGGATGGAGACTTCTCAAAAATCCCTGAACAACAATTCAATGACATGGTGCGTGATACGGGGGCCGCCCTTCTCGACCTGCAAACTCTCAAGCAGTTCATGCGGGCCCTGGATGCGAGTTACGTCGAGATACTGAAGCAGCACTGACCCGGGCGGTACAAAAAGAGCCGTTCCTATCGCATCACGGGAGCCCCCATGCCATACCAGATCGAGTTCGAGCAGGAAGTCGACGGCCGCTGGATCGCCGAAATCCCAGACCTCCCAGGCGTAATGGCCTACGGTGTATCCAGGAGCGAGGCCGAGTCAAAGGTCGAAGTCATGGCGACCAGCCGCATCGCCGATCAGCCGCACACCGGACTGCGGACTTCGCCCGGACACCTGCCACGGACGTAGCCCCACCCGTAAACTAGATCCACACACCATGAAGATCGTTCTCGCCGAAAAAGTCTCTCCCTCCACCCTCGCCGTCCTCCAGCAGGAACCTGGCTGGAACATCATCACCGCCGACAAGATCCCCAGCCCCGAAGCCCTCCAGGCCGAACTCGCCGACGCCGACGCCCTCGTCGTCCGCTCCGCCGTCCAGGTCGACGCCCACCTCCTCGACCACGCCCCCAAACTCCGCGTCATCGGCCGCGCCGGCGTCGGCGTCGACAACATCGACATCGAAGCCGCCACCCGACACGGCATCGTCGTCATGAACACCCCCGGCGCCAACGCCGTCGCCGTCGCCGAACTCACCCTCGGCCTCATGATCTCGATGGCCCGCTCCATCCCGCGCGCCAACAGCTCCATGCACGCCGGCAAATGGGATAAAAAATCCCTCCAAGGCACCGAACTCCGCGCAAAAACCCTCGGCATCATCGGCCTCGGTCGCATCGGCCTCGAGGTCGCCCGCCGCGCCCGCGCCTTCGGCATGAACCTCCTCGGCTACGACCCCTTCGTCGCCCCCGTCATCGCCCGCGAAAACGGCGTCACCCTCGTCGCCATCGAAGACATCTTCAAAGAATCCGACTTCCTCACCCTCCACGTCGGCCTCACCTCCCAAACCGAAGGCCTCATCAACCAGCAGTCGCTCGCCATCAGCAAACCCGGCATCCGCATCATCAACTGCGCCCGCGGCGAGCTCATCGTCGAAGCCGCCCTCGCCGACTCGATCCGCTCCGGCCACGTCGCCGGCGCCGCCCTCGACGTCTTCACCGTCGAACCCCCCAAAAACTCCCCCTTCGCCGACCTCGACCAGGTCCTCCTCTCCCCTCACATCGCCGGCGCCACCGACGAAGCCCAGGAAGCCATCGGCATCCAGCTCGCCATGCAGGTCCGCGACTACCTCAAACTCGGCGTCGTCCAGAACGCCGTCAACCTCCCCTCCCTCACCCACGAGGAGTACATCGAGATCGCCCCCTTCGTCGAAATGGCCGAACGCCTCGGCCAGTTTCTCGCCCACGGCGCCCCCGGCAACCTCGAAACCATCCAAATCACCTACACCGGCCGCCTCGCCCAAGGCAAAACCGACCTCATCCGCAACGCCGCCCTCGCCGGCATCTTCGCCGCCACCGAGCCCGGCACCAGCGGCGCCGTCAACCGCATCAACGCCACCGCCGTCGCCGGCGAACGCGGCATCCGCATCCAGGAAGACAAAAGGGAGTTCGGCCCAGGCACCGGCGGCGCAGGCTCCGTCCTCAAACTCGTCCTCCACTCCTCCACCGGCGACACCAGCGGCTCAGCCACCGTCCTCCACGGCTCCTCGCCCCGCCTGCTCACCCTCGACGGCATCGACATCGAAGCCCCGCTCACCGGCACCCTCATCGTCATCCGCAACCAGGACGTCCCCGGCGTCGTCGGCCGCATCGGCACCCTCCTCGGCGAGCACGGCCTCAACATCGCCAACTTCGCCCTCGGCCGCGGCGGCGCCGGCGCCATCTCCCGCCCCGAAAGCACCCGACCCGACCGCCTCCCCCAAGGCCAGGCCCTCGCCGTCGTCCAGATCGACGTCCAAAGCGCACACGAGGCCGCCCCCGCCATCGCCGCCCTCCAAACCGTCCAGGCCATCGCCAGCGTCCGCCTCCTCGAACTCAGCTGACGCCCCAAACACACCGAGGCCGCAGCCCAACCCTCAATCCCGCCCACAGCCTCCCGAGAAAGACCCAGACCGATGGCAGAGATGATCCCCGAAACCCTCGCCGAGAGCCTCAAACCGACCACCGGCGAGCGTCGCGTCTTCGATCTCCTCCGCGACTGCCTCGTCCCCCACACCGACTACATCGTCTGGTACGAACCGCGATCCGCCAGACGCCTCCCCGACTTCCTCGTCTGGGCTCCCCGTTGGGGTCTGCTCGTCATCGAAGTCAAAGACTGGCGTTACCAAACAATCGCCGAAGCGACGCAAAATGTCTGGACATTGCGGCTCCCCGACGGATCAACGAAGCGCAAACTGAATCCACTCAAGCAAGCCAGAACGTCTCTCTTCACCTTCAAGGATCTTCTGGAAACAGCAGCTCCGCTCCGGCAAGCAAGCGGCTCCCTGCGCTTCCCCATCGCGCACTGCGTCCTCTTCACCCGCATCTCGAGGCCCCAAGCGCAGGCTCGAAAATCGTCCGAAAACCTACTCCGAACCCTCGACAAGGACCGCTGTCTCTTCCGCGACGACCTGCCACGCAACGCAGACGACCCAGACGCGCGCGCAGCCTTCGTCGCCAGGCTCGAACAAGCCTTCGTCGAGCGCTTCCCCTTCCCGCCGCTCCCAGCCCACGCGCTCGAAATCATGCGCTCGCTCCTCTTCCCCGAAGTCCGTCTCCCACCGCCGCGCAACGCTCTCTCCGGCCCCCTCCGCACCCCCGAGCAAGACGATCTCGTCCAGACGCTCGACCTCAGGCAGGAGCGCATCGCCAAACAAATCAGCAGCGATCACCACGTCCTCAAAGGCGTCGCCGGCAGCGGCAAATCGCTCGTGCTCGCCTGCCGCGCGAAGTTCCTCCAAACCCAGCATCCCGAGTGGCGCATCCTCGTCGTCTGCTTCAACCGCTCTCTCTGCCAATATCTGCGTCAACTCAGCAAACTCCCCGAAACCGTCTCCCCGGACGTCTTCCACTTCCACGGCCTCGTCAAGCACCTCACCGGCCTCAGCACAGCGAAAACAGAGGCCGAGAGCCAGGACGTCTACGACGACCGCATCGGGGACCTCCTCCAAACCGGCATCGAGAACGGCTCCATCCTCCAACGCTACGACGCCGTCCTCGTCGACGAAGCACAAGACCTTACCGCCGTCTGGATTCAGGGCCTCACAAAGCTGCTCAATCCGGCAACCAACAGCCTCCTCCTCTGCCTCGACCCCGCGCAAAACATCTTCGGCCGCAAAATCTCGTACAGGAGCATGGGAGTCAACGTCGTCGGCGGCGGCCGCACCAGCACACTTGAAAAAAGCTACCGCAATACGTCCGAAATCCTCGACCTCGCTCGTCTCTTCTCCCCGACCGGCCACAAGCCCACCTCTGCCGTCGATCCCGAAGATTCAGCCGAGCGCACCTTGTTTCCGCTCAGCACCGAACGTCATGGAAATCTGCCCATCCTGATCACCGAAATGTCGCCCGCCGATCAGATCGCCTTCGTCCTCGACGAGATCGAAGACTTCGACGAGGAAGGTCTTTGCGGCCTCTCCGACATCGCCGTCCTCTACACGTCGTACAAGTGGGCGGAAATCTTCTCCCAAGCCTTCGCTCAGCGCTTCGGTCCCGAGAAACTCTTCTGGGTCTCCAAAAACTCGCAAACCAAAGACCGCTTCGATATCACTTCCCCCACAGTCAAGCTCTCCACCATCCAGTCGGGCAAAGGTCTCGAGTTTCGCGTCGTCTTCCTCACCGGCCTCGAGCACCTCCCCGACCCAAAGCGCGACGCAGAAAGCGAGCGCAAACTCGCCTACGTCGGCCTCACCCGAGCGCAGGACCTCCTCTACGTCCTCGGCAACACCCGCTCGGGCTTGCTCAAGGAATTGACCGACTTCGCCCAGACTCACGCCGCCCAAACTCACGCCCAAACTCACGGGAGCGAGACCACACCGCCGAACCCACTTCACTAGAGGAGTTTACGTATAGCTATAGCTGTGTCATCTCGACCGGAGCAGACAGTTCTATCATCTGCGTGGTGGAGAGACTTGCAGTTTTGCAACCGCCGAAACTATACCTGTGTGAAAACAGCTCTAGACGATTCCACCTGGAGGTGTATGGCGCGACACAGGTCTCCTACCCGTTTTCCCTAGCGAGAAAACGGCACTCCCACCACTCCATCCGGCTCACAGAAAGAGGATCTGCTTTAAACTGTACCTAAGGACATCCAACCTCAATGCCGCTCTACGAATACAAGTGCCTCACCTGCAACCGGCACACCGAAAAACGCCAAAAGTTCTCCGACCCCGAGATCACCGATTGCCCCACCTGCGGTGGCCCGCTCGAACGCGTCATCACCGCCCCCGCCATCAGCTTCAAAGGCGGTGGATGGTACGCCGACGGCTACGGCAACGCCAAACCCAAAACCTCCGACGACAAAAGCTCCGAAACCAACAAAGCCGACGCTAGCGCCGCACCCTCCGCCACATCCCCCGACAGCAAAGACACCAAGCCCGCAGCCCCCGCCGGCAAGGAAACCAGCCCCGCACCCTCCAGCACACCCGCACCCACCACACCCACC
>CAXTYQ010000073.1:0-17001 GCA_964248505.1 uncultured Acidobacteriaceae bacterium | reverse complement strand
CCCGGCGCAGCAGACCACCTCACAGCCGGCCCCAGGCTCATCCCAACCCGCTGACGCCCCACCTTCAACCCAGGGGGCCGCACCCGCCCAGACCACGCCCACCCAAACCCAACCCACCCTCCAGCAGCGTCCCCCAGACGAAGCCCCCATCGACGCCAGCGTGCCCACCATCCGCGTCCAGGCCCGCGAAGTCAACCTCATCTTCACCGTCACCGACAAGCGCGGTCGCTTCATCACCGGCCTCCAGCAACAAAGCTTCGGCCTCCTCGACGACGGCCGCCCCCCCGAAGCCGTCCTCGGCTTCCGCCAGCAAACCAATCTCCCCCTTCGCGTCGGCATCCTCCTCGACACCTCCTCCTCCATCCGCCAACGCTTTCAGTTCGAACAAGACTCCGCCGTCGAATTCTTCCTCCAGGTCCTCCACCAGAACGACCGCGCCTTCATCGAAGGCTTCGACATCAACACCAACCTCGCCCAGGACTTCACCGCCTCGGTCGACCTCCTCAACCAGGGCGTCCGCCGACTCCGCCCCGGCGGCGGCACCGCCCTCTTCGACGCCCTCTACAAAACCTGCCGCGACCAGATGCTCACCCTCCGCGACACCGACCCCGTCCGCCGAGCCCTCGTCCTCGTCTCGGACGGCGACGACAACTACTCCCGCGCCCTCGAGTCCGACGCCATCAAAATGTGCCAGCGCTCCGAAACCATCGTCTACACCATCTCCACCAACATCAGCCCGTCCAAAGACAAAGGCGACGAAGTCCTCCGCGCCATCTCCGAAGCCACCGGCGGACAAGCCTTCTACCCCACCAAACTCGAAGACGTCGCCATCGGCTTCCGCAACATCGAACAAGAACTCCGCTCCCAGTACTCCCTCGAATACCGCCCCGCCAACTTCAAAACCGACGGAGCCTTCCGAACCATCTACCTCCAGTCCCTAGACCCCCGCTACCACGTCCGAGCCCGCAAAGGCTACTTCGCTCCCAGACCTGCCCAGTAGGATGGACCTGCGTTCGCTCAAGTCCTATCCAGATCAAACATTCCACTATGTTCGGAGGTCTTATATGAAAATGGATCCGGCAACCTAATGCAACGGATTGTTTCTATCTTCCTATGCTTATTCGGAGGTACGGCAGTTCTCAGCTTTGCTGAGAATCCCTCCCCAATCATCTCTCCACAGTCACATTACATTTCAGACCATAAATCCCGCAGAGTTATAGTTTTTGTTCACGGTCTAAATGGGAACGCTCGCGACACGTGGCTGGCCGACTCGACTCACTATTGGCCACAGATGGTTTCTGCTGATCCCAGCTTCGCTGGTGCTGACGTATATGCAGCAAGCTACCCAACACCTCTCCGAGGCAATCACATGAATGTGAATGACCTTATCAGCTATCTTGCTGATGAATTGCAGGCTGACGGAGTTTTTGAAAGGCATGAACAAGTAATTTTTGTAGCACACAGCTTGGGAGGCGTTGCCGTACAACAACTTCTGCTAACTTATCGCGATAAGAATCTCGCGGCCAAAGTACCATTTATTTACTTGTACGCAACTCCTCAGACTGGATCTGAGCTCGCAAATGTTGGAAAGCTGTTTCGAGCCGATCCCTTAATCAAGGAACTACAACACGGGGATGGGAACTTCGTTCTGCCCAGGATGGACACCGAATGGCTGCACTCAGGTTTTGAGTCTATTAAACGGTACTGCGCGTACGAAACGCAGCCCGTAAGGGGATTTAGAGTAGTTCATTGGGAAAGCGCGACAAGAGGTTGTAGTGACCAAGTAGCGATCGACGCTAATCATCTTAATATTGTTAAGCCTTTTAGGTACCGGCGACCGATCTTATACGGCTCTGAAGAACAAATTCATCGACTTATTGGCACAAACAGCAAAGACGCCTACCAATCCCCTTGATCCAAGGCCTTCAGGATCGCCAAGAATTTGTCAGCAGTCGATATGCATAGAAGGATCAAACTCAGGGTCTCCGCAGGTCTATAACTTCGGAACACCCAGTCCTCCTCCACGTGGGATCACCAACGAGCAAGCAAAGGCTGCGGTTGGCTTACTTAGCACCGCCCGGCCCGGAACGAAGCTAACGTTGGATGTTGTGCACGCTGATGACGAGATCGATCACCTTGCTCGTCAAATCTGGGCGATATTCTTAGAAAGCAAATGGCAAGTCGACGCCGAAGCAATGACTCTGTTCGGCCTTAACTACGAAGTTGAAGGGAGCTATAGGACCTATCAGGGCGAAGGTGTTGCTTGCTACTATGGACCTAACGATGCCGTTCTCGGACAGCTTACAGTAGCAGCGATGGCTGCCGCTAATATTCCTTGTAAGGTGATAATTTCCACCTACGCTAGAGACGTCTCCGTGATTGTTGGGACGAGGTTTCTCCCTAAGGAATAAGTGCTCGTGCTCAAGCCCTGACGAACATCGAGCGCAGTCCAGGTCCGTTAAGGGCACGTTTAGCCTGCCGTACCTGCTGTGCTCAGAAGGTGCTTTAGCCGCTGAGGTACGTCTTCGACTGTTGCCCAGACCCGCTGCATCCCTCCCAGCCAAGAATATCCAGACCAAGTTGGCGTACCTTCTCACCCAACTCTCCCTACTTGATAAAGGAACAAAACGACCGAAACCTCCGCAGGCTCAGAGGCGTCGAGCGAATTCCTTTGGCCTTCCATGCGGCTACAAAACTTAGCGGACGCTAGAAGGACAGCCGCAAGCCGAGCTGCGCGGCGAACGGAATGCCAACCGTTGTGCCGGGGCCGAAGAAGTCGCCGAGCGCGCCGCCGGGGATGCCTAGTTGCTTGAGGTTCGCGGCGGTGCAGTTGGCCGAGCTTGGAGTGAGGACCGTGCAGGCGGGGACAGATGCCGCGTTCGTGACGTAGTTCGCGCCGGGGTTGTTGCGGTTGAACACATTGAACATTTCGATGAACGGCATTAGGTTCGCGCCTTCAGGCTTGCGCCGGCTGAACGCAATGGGACGGCTGACGCGAAGGTCGGTCTGGAGATAGGGGGTTGCGCGAAACTCGTCGAGGGCCGTGCGCTGGTTGTTGACGATGACGCGCTGCGTACCGTCCGGCGTGGTGATGGTGAACGGCCGCGCGCTCTCCGCCTGGGTAAGGCCGCTGACCTCAAAACCCGCCGGCATCTTTAGCGTGCCGGCGAGCACGAAACGATGCCGGACGTCTTCGCCGGACGGTCCATAGTCACCGGGACCGAAGGCGTCGAGTGGGTTGCACACGCCGTTCACATAGTCGAACAGCTCACCGAGGACGCAGCCCCAGGTCTGGGCCTTGGCAAAGGTGTAGTTGGCGATAAAGTTCGCGCGATGGCCGATCGCTCCCTGCAAATGCAGTAGAAGACCGTTATAGCTGGAGCGATTGTCGGAATGGGAGACGTTCACATCGGGCACATAGGTCGTCTGGTTCGGGTCATCGAGCGCAAGTTGCGGCGTGAACAGATTGGCCCCGCCTGTGTAGCTGTAGGCGCGATAGCCGTGGTTTCCCCCTCGTGGATGAAGTCGCCGGTCATCGACCAATTGGCGTTGAAGTTGTGCTGCACGCCAACGGAGACGTGAATGGCATACGGTGTCCGGTAGCCGGGGTCGATCAGGTTAGCCGTACCCCCGGAGGCGTCCCCGGCAACGCACCCGGCCGCGTTCGGTGAGCCGGGGTTCGCAACGGGGTCAATGCATGGCAAGGGCGGAGTGTTGACTTCCTGGAACGCCGCGGCCCAGCCGTTTTGTGCGAGGTCGTCGAAGTACAGTCCGAAGCCGCCGCGAAGGACGGTGGACCGACTCCCGCGTGGGGCGTAGGTGAAGCCGATGCGCGGTGCGATCTGCGCGTGGTCGTCGTGTGGCGCGCCAGTGACAAGCGAGATGCCGAGTGCTTGCAGCGTCAGGTAGCCGGGATTTTGGGTCTGAGGGCGACCGGAGGCGGTGAAGAGGCCAAAGGTCGTCGAGTAGTGCAGACCGTAGTTGAAGGTTAGGTTGCGGATGTGCCAGGAGTCCTGCGCGTAGAGGGCAAGGCGCTGTACATTTTGCGAGAACGTGCCTCCGTTTACGCCGGAGGTTGAGGCTCCGGCAGCATAGTCAACCGCGAATCGGGCGGGATTCGCGAGATAGTAGGTTGGGTTTTCGGGGAAGGTATAGAGCGTCTCGGGTGTGTTGGGGAAAGCGCCGCCGAGTACCGGCTCGTGGATGAAGTTGACGCCGAACTTCATCGCATGGCGCTTCCGGGCGTAGCTCATGTCGTAGCGGAACTGGTATTTCTCCTGTCTGCGAATGGACGGGAAGTAGGTGATGGGCGTGCTGAACTGGTTGTCGCCGTAGGTCTCAAAGCCGGAGATCGTTTGCGACGTGGAGCTGAAGGGAAAGGCGAGCGCGAAGCCGAGGTCTGAGTTGCGAACCTGCGTGAGATGGAGGCCGACGCCCGCGACGACAAGGTTGCCAAGCAGGTTCGGAGAAAAGACGATCTGATTGCCGAACACCAGACTGAGGTAGTTATTGTGCGAGAGCAGGCCGGTGCTGGGCAGCGCTCCCTGCTGCACCAAGTTGTTGTGTGTTGTGTAGTTGTCGACCGTGCCACGGAGATACCACGTGGAACGCTGGGACTGGGTGTAGTCGAAGCGGCTGGAGCCGAAGTAGTCGCGGAACGGAACTGGCACGTTTGGCGGCACGGAGATGGAGGAGATGCCTGGGATGAGCCCGCCAGCCGCGAGCGTGGCGAGCGCGTCGAACTCCGTTGTGCTGGCGGGGCTGTACGCGATGCTGGCGTTCTCATGCACCTTCTCAAAGGCGGAAAAGAACCACAGCTTGTCCCTGACGATCGGACCGCCGATCGTCGCCACGTAGTTCTGCCGAGAGAACGGCTGCTTCGGGTCTGGCGCGGAATTCTCAATGGGATAGCGTGCGTTCAGGTTTGCGGCGCGCTCGTAGAAGGCCGCTCCGCCGTGAAATTGGTTGTTGCCGCTCTTCGTGGTGATGACGACGGAGCCGGCTGTGGTGTTGCCCGTATCCGCATCTTCCTGCGCGTTGCGGATCGCAAACTGAGCAATGGCATCGGGCGAGATGTTCTGCAAGAAGCCTCCGATGTAGTCGTCGGAGTCGTCCGCGCCGTCGACGGAGAGCTCGTTGTTGAGGCCAGAGCTGCCGCCCGTCGAGACGGCCGTGATGCGGGCTTTGGTCGGGTCTGATGGTTCCACCGGCTCGGTGCCGGGAGCGAGATAGGCGATGTTCGCGAAGGTGCGCGCGGGCAACGGCAGGGCTTCGAGGTCGGCGCTGGAAACGATGGTCTGATGCACATTGCTGTCGGCATCAATCGGTTGCGTGGTGACCGACGAAGCGGTCGCGCTGACGCCGGCGGTCTGCCGCGCCATTGGGATTCGCAGCGTGACGGTAAGATCCTGCGTGCTGCTGACGTGGATGTCGACGTCGGCCGATGCTGTTGCAAACCCGGCCGCGTTGATGTTCAGTCGCCACGAGCCGGGCGGCAGACCATCGACGCGGAACTCGCCGTTGCCGTCGGCCGTGACATGGCGCGTCAGCGATGAGCCGGGACGCTCGAGATCGACGCTGGCGTTGGCGATGCGGGCTGCGGTTGCATCTTCGATGACTCCGCGGATGGCGCCGGTGACGATTTGCGCACGCGCATGGAGTGGAGCGCTCAACAAAAGAACGGCAAGAACTGAACGTGTTCGCAGCGAGCTCCAAAGAGAACTATTGCGTCATCAGGACGTACACTTCGTGTTCGATTGCGGAGATGGCGATGGGTGAGAGCTTCTCGCGCGTGAGCTGCCGATTGAACTGCGCGAGCGCACCCTGCTTGAGGGCAGCCCATTGTTGAATGCGGAGCGCGGAGGCAGAGCTCGCCTCCCCATACACCTCCATCGCTTGCGCGGGAATGGCACGGTCGGAGCTCTCAGCCACGTTGAGCGCGGAGGTGATCTCGGAGTTCGCCTGATCGAGGCCGAGGCTTGCGCCCGTGCCGGAGGTGATGGCGTCCATCGAGGCGAGCAGTGCGTTTCCCCCCTGAGCGATCTGCGGATGGCTAAGGGAAGTTTTCGCGATCTGGTTCTTCACCGAGCCGATCTCGGCGAGCGCGCGGCGGGATGCGAGCGATGCAGAAAAGACCTTGTACGCCGTCTCAAAGTTTTGCTGGAGCTCCGCCGTAGTTGCTTTTATGCGGGGGTCCATCGTCACCGTAAGCTCCTGCGTGGGTAGCGGCTTTCCGTCGACGCTCAGTTCTAGAGAGTAGGTCCCCGGAGCGACTTTTGGGCCGCGTGGGATACTGCCCTCGCCGTCATCAGGCTCGTCGCTTTCCGCAACGCCCGAGGTACCCCAGGCGAGATTCCAGACGAAGCGATGATGTCCAGGTGCGGTCGCCAAACGTTGCGGCACGGGAAACCAGCGTTCGGCGATCGGGAGATCCATATGCGAGGGTTGCGCTGGCATCGCTGAGGAAACGTGGCGCACCAGCTTGTGTTCCCCGTCGTAGATGTTCAGGTCGAGCGACTTCGACTCGGCCGGAAGATAGTAATCAAGGATCGCACCGGCCGGCGGGTTCTCGGCCGTGGGCTCTTCCGGCGGAAGCGGTGTGCCGGAGAAAGCATCGTTGTCGATGCGGACCGTCACCTGAGGTGTGTACAGGAATGCCGATGTGCTTGCCGCGTGAGCCGCCGCCTGGCGCAGCGGTGTGATGTCGTCGAGAATCCAGAACGATCGTCCGTGCGTCGCGACGACCAGGTCATCCCCATGAATCACCATGTCGCGGATCGAGGTGACGGGCAGGTTCCTCTGCAGCGGGAGCCAGTGGCCGCCGTCATCGAACGAGACATAGATACCAAACTCGGTACCGGCGTAGAGCAGACCTTTCTGCTTCGGATCTTCGCGCACCGCAATCGCAAACGCAGGATCCGCAAGTCCGGTTGTGATCGGCTGCCAGGTCTTGCCGTAATCGGCGGTTCGGAACAGGTAAGGTGTGCGGTCGTCGACGCGGTAGCGGTTCACTGCGGCGTAGGCGACGGCAGGGTCAAAGTGCGACGGCTCGATCAAGGAAATGCGCGTCCAGAGCATGGCCGGCGTCTCCGTCGCCACCGGTGTGACGTCCGTCCAGGACGCACCACCATCCCGCGTGAGGGAGATAACGCCGGTGTCGCTGCCGGTCCAGATCACATCTTTATTGAGATACGACGGCGCGACGGTCGCGAGGGTGCCGTAGCCAAGCGCGATCGCGTTCCCCAGCGTAGGAGCTTTGGGCGCCGTGCCCACCGAGTTTCCTGCCGACGGATTTCCGGCCGCGGCAATCGCCGATCCGTGCACGGTAGTCGTTCCGCCGGTCAGGTCGGGGCTGATCTCCTTCCAGTGCAGGCCGCCATCCGAGGTGCGCATCAGATACTGTGTGCCGAGGTACAGGCTTGTCTTGTCGACCGGCGAGAACACCAGCGGAGGCGTCCACGGGTCGCGGTACTTGCGCTGTTGGATGTCGGTGCCGAAGACAGACACCGGCCATGGTGAGACATCCTGCGACAGCGAGACGCGCCTGTCCCAGCGCTGCACCGTGCCGTAGCTGCCGCTGGCGTAGATGACGTCTGAATCCTCTGGATCGACGGCGAAGTATCCGCTTTCACTGCCGCTCGCGGGAAACCAGTCCCGCGGCGTGATCTGCCCGTGATCGGTGCGGCTGAGCACGCCGGCGCCGCCGCTGTCCTGCTGCGCTCCGTAGACGGTATACGGAAACTTGTCGTCGGTGGTGACGTGATACATCTGCGCCGTGGGCTGGTTGTACCAGGTGGACCATGTCTTGCCTTTATCGACGCTGATGGACGTCCCCTGGTCGGTGGCAAGTAGCAGCCGCGAGCCGACCTTCGGATCGACCCAGAGTTCGTGGTAGTCGTCGCCGCCGGGAGCTCCGCGCACCACCGTGATGGTCTTGCCGCCGTCGGTCGAACCCATCAGCGCAATGTTGGGGACGTAGATGGTGTCGGCGTCGCTGGGGTCCACGGTGATGCGGTTGAAGTACCACGCGCGGCTGGTAAGGCGACCGTCCGAACTCCGGAGCGACCAGTTCGCTCCGCCATCGGAGCTGACGTAGAGCCCAGACTTCGCGGCTTCGATCAGGGCATAGACGCGCTGGCCATCGGAGCTGACCGCAACGCCGACGCGACCCCACTTGCCCTCGGGCAAACCGTGCCCGGTAGAGGCCTGCCAAGTCTGTCCACCGTCGGTCGAACGGTACAGACCGCTGCCATCCCCGACGATCGGCGCGTATGTGCTCCAGGGCGGACGATGCGCATTCCACAGGGACGCAAAGACGACGTTCGGTTTCGCGGCAGCGATGGCAAGATCCGCCACACCAAGCTCCGGCCCCTTATCGAGAACGTGTTGCCACGTTGCGCCGCCATCGCTTGACTTGTAGACGCCGCGCTCCGGGTTGGGCCCATACGCATGGCCGAGCGCGCCCACGAAAACGATGTCGGGATTACTCGGGTCGACGACAATCTTCGCGATCTGCCGCGTCTCTTTGAGGCCGACGAACTTCCATGTCTCGCCGCCATCGATCGATTTGTAGACGCCCGCTCCGGAGGCAAGGTCCGAGCGTATGTCCGTCTCGCCTGTGCCGGCGTAGATCACCTCTGGATTTGAGGGCGCGACGGAAAGCGCTCCGATCGAAGCGACCGGCTGCCCGTCAGAGATCGGCTTCCACGTCGTACCGGCGTTGGTCGTCTTCCACACGCCGCCGTCGACAGACCCGAAGTAAAAGGTCGTTCCATCGCCAGGCACACCGGAGATAGCAACCGCGCGACCGCCGCGGAATGGACCGATCAGCCGCCAGTCCATGTCGCTGTACATCTGCGGCGAGACAGTCTGCGCGACCGCCGGCAGCGTGGCGGCGATGGAGGCACCGGCGAGCAGCGCGCCGGCGAGCAGCGCATAAGCGAGCTTCAAGGATGCTACGGTCCAGCGTGCCATGGTCTTCTCCGCGACGGGGTTTTGTTTGGGTATGTGGACCGCAAGCGCTCTAGTCTTCGTCGCCGCCTTCGGGCATTGTCTCGGGCGTCTGCCGCGGATCCAGCTGCGAAAGATGCGCCGCCGTCAGCTGACTGTTCAGCTCTGAGAGCGAGACGACCTTCCACTGGTTCCATCTCCGCAGCACATCTCCGGTCTCTTCCGCGGCATGGGCCGCTGCCTTCTGCTGCGCCGCTGTGGGCGCTGCGTCAACCTGCCCCACCTGCGCATAGAGTCCCGCATCCTCACCCGAAACCTCATCGAGTCCAGGCACATCTTCGCTCGTCGCAGACCTTTCTTTGCCATCGAGCAGATCTGCCAGCTGCTTGTCCGACCGGTCGAGCGAAGGCTTCAGCGCAGCGGGTGCTTCCTTGCCGAGCTTCGCAATCTGCTCGCGCAAAGAGTGCGCCTCAAGCGCAGCCTCGGCGCTCGACGAAGTCAACGCGGCGAGCTTCGACTCCGCCGTATAGAGCGCCATCAGGTCCGCGGGCGAAGCCTCCACGCGCGGGTCCATCTTGATAACCAGTGGCGTCGTCAGCACCTTGCCCCCAGCAGTCAGACGGACAGTGTAGGTCCCGGGAAGCACCAGAGGTCCCTGCGGTGTACGCGGCGTCCGGTGCGGCACAGCGGAGATCGGATACGCATAGCGCGTCGCTCTGGGCGTGGTCGCACGCAGGTCCCACACCCAGCGATGCATGCCCGCCGAGGCAGACATCGTCCGCGGCATCTCTAGCCAGTAAAGCGGAATCAGCTGCTTCGCCAGCTCGCTGGGTGTCGCGTACGGTGCATCCGTGCTCGCATACTTGCGCACCAGATTTCCGCTGCCATCCAGGATCTCCAAGGTGACCGTTCCGCTGAACGACGCGGGCAGCGAGTAGTCGATCGCTGCACCATCCGGGGGATTCTCGCCCTGCGGCTCGTCGACCGGCAGCGGCGTGTCCGAGTTGGTGCTGCGCCGCACGCGGTAGGCCGCACCCGGCTTAGAGAGGTTGACCGCATCCAGGTTGAAGCTCCCAAGCTGCCGCAACGGAGAGATGTCATCCAGGATCCAAAACGATCGCCCATGCGTCGCGACGATCAGGTCATTGCCGTTGACCCACAGATCGCGCATCGACGTATGCGGCAGGTTGAGCTGCACCGGCTGCCAGTGGTCGCCGTCGTCGATCGAGTACCACACCGCCGTCTCGGTCCCGGCAAACAGAAGTCCCTTGCGAACAGGATCTTCGCGCACCGTGTTGGCCGGAGCGCCATCCGGCAGGCCCGCCGCGATCGACTGCCACGTCGCACCTCCATCATGCGTGCGATACAGGTAAGGGTGAAGGTCGTCGATGCGCAGCTTGCTCACCGACACGTAAGCCGTCGCGTCGTCAAAGTGCGATGCCGAAATCTGCGTCACCTTGCTCCACGGCGTCAACGCCGGCGGCGTGATGTTCTTCCAGTGCGCGCCATGGTCGAGTGTCGTCCACACCAGGCCATCGTCGGTCCCCGCCCACAACACGCCGACGGACTTGAACGACGGCGCAAGCGCGTAGATGGCGCCTCTGCGCTTTGCCTGGTCCTTCTCCGGCAGCGGCGGCAGCGACGCAGGCTGGCCGGTGTGCTCCCGACTCAGATCCGGGCTGATCTGCTTCCAGGTGTTGCCATAATCCTTGGTCTCAAACAACACGCTGGTCGCGGTAAACAGCAGGTGCGGATCGACGGGCGAGAACATGATCGGCTCCGTGCGGTCCGCGCGAGTCTCGGGGTTGCGCGTCGGCAATGGCGTGACGTTCTGCACCTGCCCGGTAATCGTGTTGTACTTCGAAACCTCCGTGCGCCCCGCACCGTAAACGATCTCGGGATGCAGCGGGTCGGGCGCAACATAGCCGTACTCAATCACACCGACCGGGTGCCAGTCGCGAAACGTGATAGAGCCGTCGTTGCCCCTGCTCGACGTGCAAACCGAACCGCTCTCCTGCTGACCCGCGCACACTTGGTACGGAAACGTGTTCGTCACGGCGACGTGGTACAGCTGCGCCGTCGGCTGGTTGTACCACGAGCTCCAGCTCTCCCCGCGGTTCACGCTCACCAGCGCACCCTGGTCGCTCACCAAGAGAATGATCTCCGGATGGAGCGGGTTGAGCCAGAGGTTCTGATAGTCGTCGCCGCCCGGCGCCCCACGCAGGCTCATCCATGTGTGGCCTCCATCCACCGACCGCTCCGTCACGATGCTGGCGCTGTACACCACATCCGCGTTCTTCGGATCCACGGCCGGCTCCGGCAAGTCGCCACCACCAATTTTCATGGCTGGCCGCGGATCGTCCGTCACCTTGTACCAGACTTCGCCGGCATCGTCTGATCGATACACGCCAAGTCCGGCACCGGACGCGTATCCGCCTTGTTTCGCCGTCGCAACTGTCGCGTACAGGCGCTTTTCGTCGCTGGCCGAGACCGCGATGTGCACCTGAACGAGGTTCTCCGGAAGTCCCTTCGTCAGCGGCTTCCAGGTCTCTCCGCCATCGGTCGACTTGAACAGTCCCCCATGCGTGCCTTCGTACTGGTTGCCATCCTCCCAGGGTCCCAGGCGCGACTCCCACAGCGACGCATACACGACGTCTGGATTCGCCGGATCGAGCACAACGTCGTCGCCACCCGTGTTGGCATCCTTGTACAAAACCTTCTTCCAGGTTGCTCCGCCATCGGTCGAACGGAAGATGCCGCGCTCCTCGTTGGGGCCATACGGATGCCCCAGAACGGCGGCGTACACACGATTCGGATCCCGCGGATCAACCGCCAGCGCCGGAATCTGCTGCCCGTCATGCAGCCCCAGATGCTGCCACGTCTTGCCCGCGTCCGCCGACCGATAGATACCGTCACCCACCGACAGATCCGGCCGGCGCAGACCTTCGCCACTGGCAACATACACAATGCTCGCATCCGAAGGCGCAACCGCGATCGCACCGATCGACTGCGACGGCTGCCCATCAAAGATAGGCGCCCAGGTCCGTCCATAATCGGTCGACTTCCATACACCACCATCCACCTGCCCGACGTAGAAGACATTCGGTTCGCCGGGAACGCCCGTGGCGGCGCGCGTACGTCCTCCACGAAACGGCCCGATCATCCGCCAATGCATGTCTGGCATGCTTTGGGCAGAGATCTTCAACACGCCAACATCCGAGAAGGCGAAACACAGCAAGAGCAGAATAAAGGCACGGCGAAACCACATCATGGAAGACCCCTGCAGGAAAGCTTGGTTTGAGGTCATCTTATACACATCGGTCTCAAGCCAACTCAAGCCAAGGACCGTCACTCTCAAAATGACTTCCTGCCACGTCCTTTGCATGAGGCGACCCCCCATCACCACGGAACCCACCACAAGCGACCGACAACTCTCGTTTTCATCCTGAACTCGACAAAACACACTCTCATCGTCGGGTCCGATCTAACCCTCTCGCGACCTTGGTTAGCAACGTCACTCTCGACACCATTGACGGTCCGAGGTGAATCACATCCTCGCGATTCAAGCCAAGGCGCCGCGAAAGCCTCAAGGTCAGTAGACATCTGACGATGCTGACCGCTTGGTCCCTTCCCGTGCGTACGCATGGAGCTCATTGTCATGTAGCCATCCCTTCACCGCATACGTCCCGAGAAACCACCCTCCGGCCGCTGACCTCCACGTTGGCTACACCGATCTGCTCGAGGACCCTCAGTCGGTGCCTCGCGCGATCGCAGGTCCGGGCCGCGCTGGGTGTCTCGCGCGAGTTGGTCCTGCTTTACTGGTCTATTGGCCGCGAGATCCTCGTCCGGCAGGAGAACGACTTCCTGACCCTAGCCCATCCCTTCAAGGAGCGTGAGCTTGAGCGTGGCCTGCTTATCCCAGCCATGCCCAAGCGCGAACCTCGAGGCTCCGGAGAAGGGAAGTGAGCGAGACCGCCCTGCTCCGGCGGCAGCTCTTTCCTTGCCCGCTCCGGTCGACCCCCGTCTATTGGATCTGAAGCAGATGGTGCTCGACGCCGTTCCTGCCCTGAACTCGAAGCGCAGTTATGCCAAAGCGCTCCATGACCTGTTCGCCTTCGCCGCCGGCCGTCCGCTGACCCGTGCTCTGCTTATGGAGTGGCGGGCAGCGATCGAGAAGCTGGCGCCTTCGACAGTCAACGTCCGGCTCTCTGCCCTGCGCAAGCTGGTCACTGAGGTCCGGCGCAACGCGATGCCGGGCGCCGAAGAAGCCGTGCGGCTGACCGACCTCCCGAACCTGCGGCAGGCCCGAGTCCGGCTCGGCAACTGGCTCACCAAGGAGCAGGCGCGCGATCTGTTGCGGGCCCCGAACCGCACCTCCCTTAAGGGCAAGCGCGACTACGCCATCCTGGCGCTCCTGGTCGGCTGCGGTCTGCGCCGGGCCGAGCTCGCCGCACCCGATATCGAGACCTTGCAAATGCGCGAGGACCGCTGGGTGCTCGCCGACCTCGAAGGAAAGGGAAGATGCGTCCGCACCGTCGCCGTTCCGCTCTGGGTCAAGACCGCGATCAACGCCTGGATGACGGCGGCCGTGGTCGAAGACGGCCAGGTGTTCCGCTCGGTTCGCAAAGGCGGCCAAAACGTCGGCGACGCGCTGAGCGACTGGGCGGTCTGGTCGGTCGTCGAACAGTCCGCCAAGCAGATCGGCATCGATCACCTCGGCGCCCACGATCTCCGCCGTACCTGCGCCAAACTCTGCCCCAAGGCCGACGGTGATACGGAACAGATCAAGTTTCTGCTGGGACACTCGTCCATCCAGACCACCGAACGATACCTTGGCTCGGAGCAGGAGATCGCCGTTGCGGTTGGAGCAGGAGATCGCCGTTGCGGTTAATGATGCGATCCGGCTATAGATACCGGGTTCGGTCGGCATCTCCGGCCCACGGTGAGGCCCGTCAGACCACACAAGATAAAGGACATTGTTCTGAGAATAGGGCGCTCTACTCCACTGCGAACGTGTTGTAGCCGAGCTTCTTCAAACAGCGGAGATGGTGCTGTGCCCGCTCTTGGTCTCGACCACCGGGGTCATAACCGTACTCCGCCGCGGCAATCTCAGGTACCTTGGCCTGCGTCTTCCACGGCTGGCCCCCGAAATCATACAAGTAGGCATAGTGGTGACTAGGCTCATTTCTGTGCACATTGTGGCCGCCGCTGAAGTGCTGATCAAGCTTGGCGTCATACGCTTCCGCGCCTCCCATCAACTGCAGCAGACCGGCTTGGTCGTGCAGCGGCGACCACGTGTACACCCAAGCGTCGCCCTCGGTCCAACCAGAGACCGACCGGTTGGCCGGCGTATCTTCAGACCCACCAAGAGGCGCCCACGCTCCATCAGACGTCTCCCCATTCATAAGTCCGAGCGCGGGATTGTACAGGTGGCGATCGTTCAAAGACCGGTGCAGGAAAAACGCATACTCCTGCCGATGCTCGAGCGCGGCGGCCACCTGCGCCACGCACCAGTCGTCATAGCTGTCCTCCAAGGTGCGGGAAGCGGCCTCATCCGTCTTGTCTGTGGGAATGTAGCCAAGCTCTTTGTAATAGGTCAAACCGGCACGCGCCTCGTACGGTGTGTGCTCTTCACGATCAAGCCAACGCCGCGTGGTGTCGCCATCGGGCGGCGTCATCGCATCCTTGTACACGGCTTGCCACGCGAGCTGTCGGTCGAAGCCATGGAATCCTTTGCGCACCGCTTCGCTACCAGCGAGTCCGCATGCGTGGCAATCATAATGTTTGTGTAGCTGGGATTCGGCCACTTCGGCATCCAGCCACCCTCTTTGAAGTCCTGCAGCAACGCTGTGATCATGCCATCGATGCGTTCCGGCGCCAACAGCGTCAGAAGGCTGTTTTCCGCGCGAAACGTATCCCATATGGAATACGCCGTGTAGCTTTCCCCCGCGTGGATCGTGTCGTCAAAGGCGCTGTAGTAGCGTCCGTCCTCGGAAAAGACGCGGGGATACAGAAGCGCGTGAATAAAGCGCGGTGTATAGACGCATCTTCTCGCGGTCGCCGGCACCGTCCACCTGCAGTCGGTTCAGCTTCTCATTCCACGCAACTCGCAGCTGCTGGCGAACCTGGTCGAAGTCCCATGCCGGCATCTCGCGTTCCAGATTTTTTCCGAGCCTGGGCCGCGCTTGTGAACGAAGTTCCCACCCGAAGCTGGACGGTCTCACCTGGCGTGAACTCCGCATACGCTCCGCGGCTCGATGCGGCCGTCGAGACTTCCATGCCGTAGGTCTCGGCCTTGAGCGGGACCTGGCGAAACTGAACCACAAAGTAACCCTTGAAGTTCGGGTGCTTCTACCTTGAAGCCGCGAAGCCGCTAGGCACAGTGCAGACATGGCGCGGTCACGAGTTATCGAAACAACTCCAACAGACGGGCGACCACGTCGGCTTCGTGAGCGACATGGCGATTACGGCCGGACAGACGATTGAAGTTCGCGTCGGCATTTCCTATATCTCTCGAGAGCAAGCCAGGCGCAACTTCCATGAACAGGTCGCTGACCGGAGCTTTGCGCAGGTAGAAGACGGCACGCGGGACGCGTGGGCGAAGGCGCTAGACACGATCAACGTTTCTGGCGACACAGAAAAGCAGCGAACCATTTTCTACACCGCGCTTTACCGGTCGCTGGGTCGCATGACCGACATCACCGAAGATGGACGCTACTCCAGCGGCTATGACTATGCCGTGCATGAAGCAAGGCCACGATTTCTATGTCGACGATGGCCTGTGGGATACCTTTCGCTCTCTGCATCCGCTGCATCTGCTGATCGAACCGGACAGGCAACAAGACATGGTGCGTTTCTATATCCGCATGCTTCGCTTTGGCGAAGCAGAGACCGACCCGGAGGTGACACACGAAAAGCGTCAGGCCGTTTCTGTGACGTTGGAAACGGCTTACGACGATTGGGCAGTCCGTCAGCTCGCGCAGGCTCTCGGCCACACGGCAGATGCGAAATACTTCCACACGCTTGCGGAGAATTACAGGAATGTCTTCAATCCGGCCATCGGCTTCATGGCTCCGAAGTCGGAGGATGGAAGGTGGTGGAGCCGTTCGATCCTAAGCTGGGCGGTGGTCAGGGTGGCCGTGATTACTTCACGGAAGTGGACTCTTGGCTCTACACCTTTAATGTTCAATGCGATCCAATGATCAATCTGCTGGGCGGTCGTGATGCGTTTAATGCGAAACTCGATCAGCTCTTCGTCGAGCAGTATAGCGTTCCGAAATACGAGTGTTTAGGGCAGTTTCCGGATGCAACGGGGCTGGTGGGCTTGTACGCACAAGGCAACGAACCCAGCTTTCACATTCCTTATTTGTATGACTTTTCCGGTCAACCATGGAAGCACAGAAGCGCTGCGTGAGCTGCTCGACGTTTGGTACGCTGATGGACCGCTGGGCATTCCAGGTGACGATGACGGTGGAGAAACGTCCTCGTGGTACGTCTTCAGTGCTTTAGGTTTTTACCCGTTTGCCCAGGTAGTTCTGTGTATGAGATCGGCAGCCCTATCTTTTCGGAAAGCGTGATCCGCCTGGGGCCACAAAAACTTTCACAGTCATCGCTCACAACGTTTCGGCACAAAACAAATACATACAGTCGGCAACTTTCAATGGAAAACCTTGGTTCAAGCCCTGGTTCAGCCATGCGGATCTGATAGGTGGAGGGAATCTCACGCTTGAGATGGGCGATAAGCCCAACAGGCAATGGGGCAGCCATCCCGAGGAGGCACCGCCCTCTATGTCCGGCTTGCCGTTCTAAGCGAAGCAGCTTCTGCCTGGAGCGTCCGCAGCTTCTACAATCACCAGACTCGGACAGCATTCGTCACATACTCCCGGCGCATTACCGGTCATCGCGCAACCTAGCCTGTTGCTTTTCAAAGTATGTGGGTTCTGGCTCGCTTTTGGTGACGAGCCTTCTGGGTGTAGACCTGAGACACGTCAGAAACGGACCGCGAGGTGTTCCTGGCGTACCTGGAGCAGGTGCTCTGCCCCCGGTTACGAC
>CAXTYQ010000072.1:0-17011 GCA_964248505.1 uncultured Acidobacteriaceae bacterium | reverse complement strand
CCACCCGCAACTTCCACCCGCTCTATCTCAAAACCAGCCTCCCCCGCCTCCGGAGCCCACGTGATCTCAGCCCCCCGTTCCGTCGGCCGCACCGCCACGCGAGTCACAGGCGCCGGCGCCGTCCCCCCAGCCGAAATCGCCACACCGGACCAACCCGCGCTCCGACCCGCGGCATTCAACAGCCGAACCTCATATCCCAACACCTCCGGACCTCCCCCAACCAGCGACCCTGGCAGCACATCCGTCGCGGAACTCGGTCCAGGATGAACCGCCTCCCGCCTCACCGGCACACAAACGGCCCGCTCCGGCTCCCCCACCGCACGGCAGATCTCGGCAGTCATCGCCCGGTACCCTAGCGGCAACCCGTCCGTCGTCTCCGCCGATGTGGTCCAACGCAAAACAACGTCGTCCCCCACGCGCTGGGCAGCAAGGTCCGAAACCAAAGCCGGCAGGTAAAGAGAAGGCGGACGCGGCGGCCCAGGGCTGGCACATCCCACCATCCCAACCAGACCCAAACCGCCAACACAACGGCCAGCCGCGGCCGGCACACCCCGCCAGCTCCACCCCGCCGCCAGATCGCCGCTCTTACGCCCCAGCCTCACGGGCGAGATCCTCACCGTTTCAGCCTAGCATTCCCGCAAGCCGTGCACCCCTGCCTTCCCCCTCCGCGGGCCACGCTCTTACCGATGCGCCCCCGTCATCTCGTCCAGCGCAAGATTCAGCCGAAGCACATTCACCCGAGCCTCCCCAAACAGCCCAAATTGACGAGGCGTTATGCTCTTCTGCACCAGATCCTGCACCGCCGCGTCCGAAACATGACGCTCCGAAGCCACACGATGCACCTGATACAGCGCCGCGGCCGGCGTGATGTCCGGATCAAGTCCCGATCCCGATGCCGTCACCAGGTCCACCGGCACCGGTGCCCCATTGCCCTCGCTCTTCACGCTCGCATCTACACGGTCAATCAAAGTCTTATTCGTCGGCGCAAGGTTCGACCCCGACGACGCCGCCGCATCGTATCCCGTTCCCGCCGCCGACGGCCTGCTATGAAAGTACCCCGCCCCCGTAAACGGCTGGCCAATCAAGCTGGACCCCACCAGATCTCCATTGCGCGTAACGAGGCTGCCCCCCGCTTTGCCCGGCATCAACAGGTGCGCGATCCCGGCAATCAGAAGCGGATATCCCAACCCCAGCACAAGCCCAGTCACAACGGTGTACAAACAAGCGGTAATCAGTTGTTTCTTCATCACAAACTTCTCCCAAACCCGACCAGGTAAAGCCATCTACGCGAGATGGAGAGCAAAGATCAGCATGTCCAGCAGCTTGATCCCGATAAACGGCACAATGATGCCGCCCAGCCCATACACCAGCAAATTCCTCTGCAACAGCGCCGACGCCGACATCGGCCGATAACCCACGCCACGCAGCGCCAGCGGAATCAGAGCCACAATAATCAACGCATTGAAGATCACCGCCGACAACACCGCGGACTCCGCATTATGCAAATGCATAACATTGAGCGCGTTCAACACCGGAAATGCGCCGGCAAACATCGCCGGAATAATCGCAAAATACTTGGCAACATCGTTTGAAATCGAAAACGTCGTCAAGGCGCCGCGCGTCATCAAAAGCTGCTTCCCAATCCCCACGATCTCAATCAACTTGGTCGGGTTCGAGTCCAGATCGACCATGTTTCCCGCCTCTTTCGCCGCCTGCGTCCCCGAGTTCATCGCCACGCCTACGTCGGCCTGCGCCAGCGCCGGAGCGTCGTTCGTCCCATCCCCCGTCATCGCCACCAGCTTGCCGTCCGCCTGCTCGCGCCGGATCAGATCCATCTTGTCCTTGGGCTTCGCTTCCGCAAGAAAGTCATCCACGCCGGCCTCGCGAGCAATCGCCGCCGCCGTCAGCGGATTGTCGCCCGTAATCATCACCGTTCGTATGCCCATCGCGCGCAGCTGTTCAAACCTCTCCTTCATCCCGCCCTTGACCACATCCTTCAGATAAATCACACCCAGAGCCCGCCCATTCTCGGCCACCACCAGCGGCGTTCCACCCTTGCGCGCAATCTCTTCCACCGATCCACGCACCGCATCCGGCATCTGCGATCCATGCTCCTGCAAATACCGCGCAATCGCATCCGTCGCACCTTTGCGGATCGACCGCCCATCCACCTCGATCCCGCTCATCCGCGTCGTCGCCGAGAACGGCACAAACTCCGCATTCAACTGGCCCAGTTCTCGCCCACGCAGGTTGTACTTCTCCTTCGCCAGCACCACAATCGATCGACCCTCCGGCGTCTCGTCCGACAGCGACGAGAGCTGCGCCGCATCCGCCAGCTGCTCCGCCGACACCCCCGGCGCCGCCAAAAACTCCGCCGCCTGCCGGTTCCCAATCGTGATCGTCCCCGTCTTGTCCAGCAGAAGCGTGTTCACATCCCCCGCCGCTTCCACCGCACGTCCCGAAGTCGCCAGGACATTGTGCTGCACCAGACGGTCCATGCCCGCAATTCCGATTGCCGATAGAAGGCCGCCGATCGTCGTCGGAATCAGGCACACCAGCAACGAAATCAACACAAACACCGTCTGCGGCGCGCCCGAGTAAATCGCGAACGGCTGCAACGTCACCACCGCCAGGAGAAAGATAATCGTCAACCCCGCCAGCAGAATGTTCAGGGCAATCTCGTTCGGCGTCTTCTGCCGCTCCGCGCCTTCGACCAGCGCAATCATACGGTCAAGAAACGTCTCCCCAGGATTCGAAGTCACGCGAATCGTAATCACGTCCGACAACACCCGCGTCCCGCCCGTCACCGCCGACCGGTCGCCGCCCGCCTCCCGAATCACAGGCGCCGACTCGCCCGTGATCGCCGACTCGTCCACCGACGCCACGCCCTCCACCACCTCGCCGTCGCCCGGGATCATCTGCCCCGCCGTCACCCGAACCACGTCGTCCACCCGCAGCTGCGAACTCGGCACCTCCTCCACCGCCCCCGACTTGTTCAGCCGATACGCCGTCGTCTCCGACTTCGCCTGTCGCAACGCGTCCGCCTGCGCCTTGCCCCGGCCCTCCGCCATCGCCTCGGCAAAGTTTGCAAACAGCACCGTGAACCACAGCCACAAGGTGATCTGCAGATCAAAGCGGAAGTGACCGTGATGCGTCGCAAGATCGAGAAGCAGGAGCACTGTCGTCAAGACGCTCCCGATCTCCACCACAAACATCACCGGGTTCTTCATCATCACGCGCGGATTCAGCTTCCGCAAAGCGTCCACCGCGGCGCGGCGCATAATCTTCTGGTCAAACAACGATCGTCGTGTTGCCATAAAATATGTCTCTTTCTAGCTAAATCTGCTTGGCTTTTAGAAGCTCTGGCCGGCGCGCATCACCAGGTGCTCCAGCACCGGCCCGAGCGACAACACGGGAAAAAATGTAAGCGCTCCGACAATCAAAATCACGCCCGTCAACAACACCGTAAACAATGGCGTCGTCACCGGAAACGTACCCGCCGAAGCCGGAACAATCTTCTTGCCCGCCAGGTTGCCGGCGATCGCCAACATCGGCACAATCATCAGAAAGCGCCCGAAAAACATCGCAAATCCAAGCGAAAAGTTATACCAGTGCGTGTTCGCATTCAAACCCGCAAACGCCGATCCGTTATTGCCGGTCGCCGATGTATACGCATACAGGATCTCGCTCAAACCATGTGGACCATGGTTCGCTAGGCTCGACAGCCCCAGGTTCGGCATCAGGATCGTCACCGCCGCAAATCCCAAGATCAGCAAGGGGAAAATCAGCAAATACAGCATCGCCATCTGCACGTCGTACGCTTCAATCTTCTTGCCGAGATACTCGGGCGTCCGGCCCACCATCAAACCCGCGATAAACACCGACATGATGACAAACACAAGCATGCCGTAAAGCCCCGCGCCAACACCGCCGAAGACCACCTCGCCTAGCAAGATGTTGACCATCGGCACCATGCCGCCCAACGGCATAAAGCTGTCATGCATGCCGTTCACCGCGCCGCAGCTCGCATCCGTCGTCACGGTCGCAAACAAGGCCGAATCCGCAATCCCAAACCGAACCTCCTTGCCCTCCATATTCCCACCGCTCTGCGTCGCCGACACCCGAGCGTCTACGTTGTGCATCAGCGGATTCCCATGCGACTCCGCCCAGTACGTCGTCAACGTACCCGCAAACCACAAGATAACCATCGCCGCCAGCACAGCCCATCCATGCTTCGGAGAACCCACCATCTGCCCCAACGTAACGGCCAGCCCGGCAGGAATGAGAAAGATCGAAAGCATCTGAAGGAAGTTCGTCAAGGGCGTCGGGTTCTCAAAAGGGTGCGCACTGTTCGTGTTGAAAAAGCCGCCGCCATTGGTCCCCAGCATCTTGATCGCCTCCTGCGAGGCAACCGGCCCCTGCGCGATCGTCTGCGTGGTCACGTCCGTCGTCTTTCCGTCGGCGCCCGTTACCTTCTGCGCCTCAACCAGCTTCGCCGTGCTGTAGCTGTGAAAATTCTGCACCACGCCCTGCGACACCAGAACGAGCGCAAACACAATCGAAATCGGCAGCAGCACCCACATCGTACCCCGCGTCAGGTCCACCCAGAAGTTCCCCAGCGTCTTCATCTCCCGCCGAGCAATCCCACGAATAAACGCAACCGCCAGCGCCAAGCCCACAGCAGCCGACCAGAAGTTGTGCGTCGCCAGACCCAGCATCTGCGTGAGATAGCTCATCGTCGACTCAGGCACATACGACTGCCAGTTCGTGTTCGTCGTAAATGAAATCGCCGTATTCAACGCCAGCACCGGCTCAACACCCGGAAGATGCTGCGGATTCAGCGGCAACACCCGCTGCAGACGCTCCACCACGTACGTCAGCAACAGCGTCACCGCGCTAAAAGTCAGCATCGCCGTCACGTACTCCGTCCACCGCATCTCCTCGTCCGCCTTCACGCCAGTCAGGCGATACAGGAGACGCTCACACGGCACAAGCACCGGATCCAGGTACGTCCGACGCCGCTCAAACACATGCGTCATGTAGCTGCCCATGGGCTTCGCCAACAACAAAATCAGAGCGATAAACAGGCCAATCTGAAGCCAACCATTGAGAGACATCTAAAACTTCTCCGGACGCAGCAAAGCGTAAACAAGATAAACCATCAACAAAGCCGAAATAACCAAGAGAACTACATTCAAAATCACGAGTGTCTCCCCCTCAAGGCATCGCATCCCCGCACATACGCGAAACCCACCCCAAACATGGCTAGAAATGCAATGAGAGCAAAGACGTCGAACATAGGTCGTGTATCTCCTGTCCTACCAGCTACCCTGCTTTGTACCCCACCAGTAGATGAGGCCAAGCATAGCGGTCGTTTGCGCCGGCTCCAGAACCCCGGCGGTGTCGCTCAAAAAAAACTTTTGATTCGACCAGTCGCGGCGATACTCCGCGCGGGTAATAAAACCGGCCGCAAACGTGTGATCAAGAATCACTGTCGCTTCCTTCAGCGCCTGCGTCTTGCCGCTGAACAAGCCGCCCCGATCGTCGAAGTACTCCGTTCGTCCTCCAACATTCCATCCGCGCCCCAGCGCATACCGCGCCGTCAGACCGCCAATGACGACGCGCCCCGGTTGCTCATGCGCATAGTTCCGGTTCAGCACGTAGTCCGCTTCACCGATCACCGTAAGCTTCGGCGTAGCCTGCCACGTCGCATACGTGTCAAAGATGTGCTCGCGGCCGTTCGGCGCGGGCGAGATGTTCGTGGTCGGCAGCCCAGGTTGCGTCGGCAGGATCGGCAGGCCAGGATTCAACGTTGGCAACACATCCCGAGCCTCCTGCCCGAAATAATAGTTGATATTCCAACTCAACGTGGACTTCGGCTTCAACGTGAAAATGAAAGCCTGCGACTTGAATGCGTTCAGATCTTCGGTGTCGTTCGCTCCGTTTACCAGCCAGTACGCAACATTCACCTTAGGCGTTACGTTGTAATTGGTGCGCAAGCCCATGTGGTAAAACGGCAGATAATCGAAGCTGTACGCGCGCGTATATGCCACTTGATCCTTGGCATAGTTCCCCTCGTTTCCCAAGGAGCTCGCAAACTTGCCAAAGTCGATCTCCAGCCCCGATCCAACCGGCGCCAGATAGCTGCCATACGCCTGAAACACGTTGCGCCACACCTGCGGCCGCTGCTCGTTCACACCGGACCCTTGCAGCGTCTCCGTAGCCTGCCCAAATTGCAGATCCACACGACCCCCAAATCGGCTCTCGGTCGAAGGCAGATGCTCGGCAATAAAGCTGATCTGGTTCAGACTGAAGCTGTTGCTCGAAACAGCATAGGCGCGCAACAAATTAACCCGACCCACCGGCGCATTGAAGTTATACCCGTAATACCCATCCACCCCCATGGCAAATGTGGTACCCCGAAAAAACTCCAGCGTCGGTGCATCCGCCGACGTAAGTTGAGGCGGAACCGCCGACGCCGCCATGCTTATGCCCGCGGGCGTGCTCGTCGAAGACGATACCGCGCTCACACTCGACGCCGGCGCACTCGTGGTCGATGCCGCCGTGCCCGGAGAAGGTGGCGCCGTGCTCTTCGGGATAGCCCCCACCGTCGACGTCGGCGCGGCAGGCACAGTGCCCGAAGCCGCAGCCGCCGTGGTGGACGAAGCTCCGTTCAGACTCACATGCTCCTCCGCCTCTAACGCCGCCAGCCGCGCGGAAATCCGCTCCAAATCCCCACGCAACTCGCGGATCTCGGACTCATGGTTCATCGGAGCACCCGCGCCTTGGACAGCCATCGTCTGCCCTCGCAACACTGCAACAAAACATAAAGGAAAAAGTCCAACGGATAGTTTGCGTACCCACAACCTCATAACTGCCTCCATGATTGAAACGCAAAGCGCCGTACAAAGTCCGTAGAAAAGTCGTAAAGAATTCGTAAGTGAGGCCCGTCCTGCTCTCGCCGCGGATCGCACCCAGATTCCGCGGCAGATCGCCACCCCAACCCGCAGCTTCGCCGTGCCTCTTCGTCCTCGATCTCTCGCTCCAGCCCCTCGCCCTACGGCTGAGCCTCACCGCCCGGCCGCAGCCGGTATCCCACCCAGGGCTCGCTCTGGATGTAGTTCTGCCCGTTGCCGTGCAGCTTCTTCCGCAACTGACCCACCAGCACCCGAAGATACTCCGGCTGCTCCTCCCCCGCGGGTCCCCACACTGCCCGCAGCAACACCTTGTGCGTCATCACGCGCTCCGGATTGCGCAGCAACACCGCCAACAAATCGAACTCCTTCGGCGTAAGATGCAACTGCTGCCCACGCAGCGTCGCCGTGTGCGCATCCACGTCAATCACAAAGTCCCCCAGCTCCATACGCGCCTCCGCCGGCTCCACCGTCTCCGCCCGCCGCAGCTGCACTCTCACCCGCGCCAGCAACTCCGGCATGCTGAACGGCTTCGTCAGATAATCGTCCGCTCCCTCGTCCAGAGCCGTCACCTTCATCGCCTCCGTGTCGCGCACACTCAACACAATAATCGGCGTCTTCGCCACCCTCCGCACCGCCTCCGTCAACTCCAGACCGTTCATCTCCGGCATCGCCAGATCCGTAATAATCAGATCCGGCTCCTCCGTCTCAAAACACTCAAACCCCTCCATCCCGTTACTCGCAACCGAAACCGCATATCCGCTGCTCTGCAACGACGTCCGCAGCATCCGCGTAATCTGCCGCTCATCGTCGACCACCAAAATACGCTTCAATGTGCCTCCTGCGTCACAATATGCAAATCAATATGCGGCGCCTCCGCCATAAACTTCTGCAGGGCAAAATAATAAAGATACGACCGCAAACCGTGCGTCGCCGATCGGCCAATGATCGCCTGCGTCATACGATGATCCCGGATGTACCGCGCCGTCGTCCGCGCCGTATCGCTCCCATCCAGGTTCACAATCTGCGCCCCGAGGTTGCGAGCCAGCTGCACACTCATCTCGAGCGCACGCTTCCGCTCCGGCTCCCGATCGCGATCGCTGCTCACGTGCAGAACATACAACTCCGCACTCAACGCCTCTGCCAAACGCGCCCCCCGAGCAATCAAATCCCGCGCCTGCGCGTTCGAACTGATGCACACCGCGACCTTCTCCGCCACCGTCCACTGCGACCCCAAACGCTTGCGCTTCACATAGTCGTCCAGCGTCCGGTCCACCGCTCGCGTCACGCGCTGCAACGCCATCTCCCGCAACGCAATCAGGTTCCCACGCCGAAAAAAATTCGCCAAGGATCGCTCAACACGCTCACTCGGATAAATGTCCCCGCGCCGCATCCGCGTCACCAAGGCCTCAGGCGTCAGATCGCTGATCACAATCTCGTCCGCCCGGTCCAACACCCAGTCCGGCACCTGCTCGCGAACACCGATTCCGGTCAAGGCCTGCACCCGCGGCGAAAGACTCTCCACATGCTGAATATTGATCGTGCTCAACACATCAATCCCGTTATCCAGCAGCAGGAGAACGTCTTCCCAACGCTTGGAGAACCGGCTCCCCTCAATGTTCGTATGCGCCAACTCATCCACCAGCGCCACCTGTGGGGCTCGCTGCAAAATCGCATCCACGTCCATCTCGGAAAACAAGGTACCCTTGTACTCCACCTCACGCCGCGGCACCTGCTCCAGCTTCCCCGCAAGCTCCCCCGTCCCCACGCGACCATGCGTCTCCACAACGCCGGCCACAACATCTTCGCCGCGACTCCGCCGCCGGATCCCCTCGCTCAACATGCTGTACGTCTTTCCGACCCCCGGAGCATACCCCAGGAAAATCTTCAGCCGGCCGCGCCTGTCCTCCGGCTGGCTCGCCAGCAGCCAGTCCTCCGGAGTCTTCCGTACGTCCTCTCGCATCTCCGACACGACGTAAAATACCTCTCATGAACTCGCGGCGCTTCGTTGCAATCACCCGTTGGGTGCTGGCGTTTTGCGCTCTCGCCGGAATTGTACTTCTCTACCGCCGCTGGCTCCACGTCAATCCGACGACAGTCGCTCTCACCCTGCTCCTCTTCATCCTCCTCCTGGCCGCGCACTGGAGCCTCCGCATCTCCGTCGCCGTCTCGATCGTAGCAACCGCCCTCTATAACTTCTACTTCCTTCCGCCCATCGGCACCTTCACCATCGCCGACCCGCAGAACTGGCTTGCCCTCTTCGCCTTCCTCGCCACCAGCGTTATCGGCAGCCGGCTCTCGCAACAAGCCCGCGACGAAGCCCAAGACGCCAAAAATCGTCAGCGCGAACTCGAAGTCCTCTTCACCCTCAGCCGCGAACTCCTCCAAACCGAAAACATCGCCGCTCTGGTCAACTTCTTGCCCAACCTCATCCGCACCTCCGCCGCGGCCGAGTCCGTCGTGCTCTACCTCCTCGCCGGAGATCGCGTCTACCAGGCCGGCGTCGAACGCGCCGCAAACATCGAAATCCCCCACTTCCGCCAACTCGCTCTCAGCCTCCCCGGGCCAGAAGACACCCCCGACGGCGAGACCCGCATCCCCCTGCGCGCAGGCGTCCGCCCCCGCGGACTTCTCCTCCTACAAAAAGTCCGCCTCTCGCCAGAAAGCTACCGTGCTATCGGCGGCCTCGTCTCCATCACGCTCGACCGCGCACAGGCCCTCGAAGATGTCGCGAAAAACGAGGCCAACAAAGAAAGTGAACGCCTCCGCACACTCATCCTCGACTCCATCACCCACGAACTCCGAACCCCGCTCACCTCCATCAAAGGCGCCGCCACCACACTTCTCGCCAGCGACAACGTCAACTTCGCCGACCGCCGCGAACTCCTCACCATCATCGACGAAGAAAGCGACCGGCTCAACCGACTCGTCAGTCAGGCAATCGAGATGGCCCAGATCGAAGCCCAGGAAGTCCACATGAACTTCACTCCCGTCGCCGTCGCCGACCTCGTCGAATCCGCCCTCGAAACCTGCGGCGCCGTCCGCGCAAACCACCCCATCACCGTCAAAATCAGCAAGCTCCCCAACATCGCCGCCGACTCCGAGATGATCGGCAAAGTCCTCAGCAATCTCCTCGAAAACGCCGCGAAATACTCGAAACCCGCATCCCCCATCTTTATCTCCGCCGAGCAAAAAGACGGCGCCGTCGCCATCAGCGTGGCAGACCGAGGCATCGGCATCGATCCCGCCGAACAAACCCTCATCTTCGACCGCCTCTATCGCTCCCGCGCCCACGGCAGCACCACCTCAGGCACCGGAATGGGTCTCGCCATCAGCCGAGCCATCGTCGAATCCCACCACGGCAGCATCACCGTCACCAGCCAGCCCGACCACGGCTCCGTCTTCACCTTCAGCCTGCCCGTCACCCAATAACCGCCGACGCGACCTAGAGCAACGGAGGTATCGGCATAGAGGCATTTGCTCTTTTTGTTGTCATTCCCGAAGGGAATCTGCTGTTGTTTGTTGTCATTCCCGGAGGAATCTGAGGTTGCTCTTCTTTACACCATCTGCGGCTCGCCCTAATCGAAAAGCGTTCGCCGACGCGGTTGCTCGATCCCCAAATGCTCGTACGCCAGACGCGTCGCCACACGTCCTCGCGGCGTCCGGTCCAGAAACCCAATCTGGATCAGAAACGGCTCGTACACCTCCTCAAGCGCATCCTGCTCCTCCGCCAGAGCCGCCGCCAGCGTGTTCAAACCCACCGGCCCACCGTCGTACTTCTCAATAATCGTCCGCAACAGCCGCCGATCCAGCTCGTCAAACCCATGCGCGTCCACCTCCAGCAGCTTCAGCGCCGCCTCCGCCGTCGGCCGGTCAATCACCCCCTTCGCCCGGACCTGCGCATAGTCCCGCACCCGCCGCAACAACCGGTTCGCAATCCGCGGCGTCCCCCGCGATCGCATCGCAATCTCCGCCGCGCCATCCCGATCGATCGGAACCCCCAACACCTCCGCCGACCGCTCCACCACATACCGCAACTCATCGTCGGTATAAAACTCCAGCCGCAACAGAATTCCAAACCGCGATCGCAACGGAGACGACAAGAGCCCCGGCCGCGTCGTCGCCGCCACAAACGTAAACGGCTTAATCTCCATCACATGCGTCCGCGCCGCCGGTCCCTGCCCAATCATGATGTCCAGCTTGTAGTCCTCCAGCGCCGTATACAGCTTCTCCTCGAGCACCGGCTGCAAACGATGAATCTCGTCCAGAAACAAGACCTGCCGCTCCCGCACATTCGTCAGGATCGCCGTCAGATCCCCCTGAATCTGCAGCGCCGGCCCCGATGTCTGCTGAAACCCCACCCCAAGCTCGTTCGCAATAATCGTCGCCAAGGTCGTCTTCCCCAGCCCCGGCGGCCCAAACAGCAACACATGATCGAGCGCCTCACCCCGCGACCGCGCCGCCTCCAACGCAATCGCCAGCTGCTCCTTCGCCCGCTCCTGCCCGATAAACTCCCGCAGCTGCGTCGGCCGCAGCTTCAGCTCAAACGCCGCATCCTCCTCCACCCGTCCCGCCGAAACGAGACGATCCGGATCCGGCTTACTCAACGAAACACCCTTGGTCGAAATCGCCACTCCAGCAGAGCATAAGGCGGGGACAGACAACATAGCAACCACATCCGCCCGCGCCTCAGCACCTAACCCCTACGCCACCTTCGGGTCCGCGATCGTATCCTGCCACGGATCAATCACAATCTTCGTCACGCCTTCCTTCTTGTCCCGCCAGATCTTGTACATCTCCGGAACCTGCTCAATCCCCACCCGGTGCGAGATCAAAAAGCTCGGATCGATCTTGCCCTCTTCCACACTCGCCAGCAGCGGCTTCAGATACTTCATCATGTGCGTCTGACCCATCGCCATACTCACGCCCTTGCCAAACGCCGCGCCAAAGTTCACCTTGTCCAGCACACCGCCATACACCCCCGGAATCGACAGCGTCCCGCCCTTGCGTATCGCCTGGATCGCCTGCCGCAACACAAACGGCCGGTCCGTCTCCATCATCAGCGCCTGCTCCACCTTGTCGTAAAGCCCCACAGCGGTCGAAGAGTGCGCCTCCAAACCCACAGCATCAATGCACGCATCCGGCCCGATCCCGCCCGTCAGATCACGCAGCGCCTCGACCACCGTCACGCCGTCCTCGCTATAGTCGATCGTCGTCGCCCCGCAAAAGTCCCGAGCCAACGCCAGCCGCTCCGGAAACCGGTCGATCGCAATCACCTTCTCGGCACCCAGCATGTACGCACTCGCAATCGCAAACAGACCCACAGGCCCGCATCCCCAAACCGCAACCGTCTCCCCCGGCTGAATATTGCAGTTCTCCGCGCCCTGGTAACCCGTCGGGTAGATGTCCGACAGAAACAACACCTTCTCGTCCGGGATGTCACTCTCAATCTTGATCGGCCCAACATCCGCAAACGGAACCCGCACATACTGCGCCTGCCCCCCCGCATACCCGCCGTAAATATGCGAGTACCCAAACAGCGCCGACCCCGAGTACCCATACATCTTCTCGGCAATATGCGCGTTCGGGTTCGTGTTGTCGCACAAGCTCCAAAGATCCTTCTGACAGAACATACAACTGCCGCACGCAATCGTAAACGGAACCACCACGCGATCGCCCCGCTTCAGCTTCTTGACCTCGCTCCCCACCTCCTCGACAATCCCCATAAACTCGTGCCCAAGAATGTCGCCCGACTCCATCGTCGGGATATACCCGTCATAAAGGTGCAGATCGCTCCCGCAGATCGCCGTCCGCGTAATCCGCAAAATCGCGTCGTGCGGGTTGATAATCTTCGGGTCCGGGACCTCATGCACCTCGACGTTGCTCTTACCCATCCAGCAAACAGCCTTCATAACCCATCCCATTCCTGGCCCAGACCGGGCCGAGTCTCAAATCCACAAACTAAAAAAAGCGCTCCAGACGAGCAAAAAGCGCACACACACACGCCGGCTCAAACACCCCGAGCCATCAGGCCTCGCTGCTCGTCCCCGGAGGCGTCGGGTTCGTCTCCCCATATATCCAGCTCTTCACCGCCCCGCTCGCCCCTCGCGGACCATGCGGCTGACCCTCCACCGACGGAATCTCTCCGCTCTCCGCCAACTGCTTGAAGTGCCGCAAATTCTCAATCACAATCTGCTGCGGACTCCGCACCGCCATCGCCGCAACCGCATTCCCCAACTGTCCACCCGGCACCTTCATCGTCTGGATCAACGTCACCCGCGTCCCTCGGCCCGTCTTCTCAAATCGAACCTCACCCACCTGGTGAACCGCATCCGAGATCGACCTCCACGCAATCTTCTCCCCAGGGATGTCCTCCGTAATCTCCGAATCGAACTCCACACGCCTTCCACTCTCGGACGTCGGATCCCCCATCACCCAGTGGCTCACCTTGTCCGTCTTCGGAGTCACCGCCACCACAAACTCCTGCCATCGCGGAAACGACTCAACCTCCTTCCACAACGCATACAGCGCCTGCGGTTCCACCAGAATCGTCTCCAGCGCATGCCCCGTCACAACCCCATGATCCTTTGTCTCGGGTAGCGCCACATACCGCGCTCCCTTTCCCGCGCCCATCGGAAACGCCTCTTTGGGCGTGACAACGCCAACTCCGCTCGCTGCGGCCATTGGTGGTACCTCCATCTCCATCTCGGTTTTGCGCTCCCCGATCCACGCACGTCAGGTCGCCTGAGAGTATTGGCTATGGGATGGCAGATCGTCCCGGCAGGTAGCCTGACCCGACTCGCCTGCAATCCCCCAAAACTCTAGGCCGACCTCGGAGCCGGCCGCGCCGCCTTCGCCCCACCCATCCCACTCATCCCGCGCACCGTAGCAATGCCAGCCGTATTCGCCCGTCCGGCCGCCACCATCCCCGCCGCCGTCGGCTGCTGCGTCAAAACGATAATCGCCGTCGCCGACTCCGCCGAACTCGAGATATAGCTGTGCGAGATACTCGCGTCAAAATACACCCCGTCCCCAATCTCCACATGGTGCACCACGTCCCCGTGCCGCACATCGAGCTGCCCCGAAATCAAATACAAAAACTCAAACCCCGCATGCTGGTGAGCCCGCGGCTCGCGGCCCGGCTTCACCGGCAAAAAGTCCGCAAAATACGGTTGAAGCTGACGGTCCGCCACCTGCACCCCCAAGCTCTCAAAAAAGTAGCTCGGATCCTCCACCCCCGTCTGCGCGAGACGCACTCGGTCCCGCGACCGGTTCACCCGAAACAGCTTCTGCGGCTCAGGTGCAAAAAAATAACTCAAATCCTTCGAAAACACCATCGCAATCCGCGCCAGATTCCGCAACGTCGGAACCACCCGGCCCGTCTCCAGCTGCGACAAAAAGCTCGCCGAAAGCCCCGTGTGCCGGCCCAACTCCACCAAGCCCATCGCCTTCTTCATCCGCAAATGCTTGATCCGCTCGCCAATATGCTTCTCCGCGATAAAACTCTCGGCCGCATCTCCGTCCACCGCCACCCTCGGCCCGGAAACCTCGCTCAACCCAGCCGCATCCACAGAACCCTCAGAGCCCACGCCTCTCTCGATCGGAGCTCCACCCTCAATCACGCCTTCCATCTTCGCCATATTGTCACCACATGAACAGACGTTTCCAGCGCGTGAAAAGATTTACGGCGCCAAAACGAAATCTTTCGTGCCTCGCACATATCTCTGCCCCCCGCTCCCTCCCCTGTACTCTTAATCCAGAACCAAGGTGCCTCGCAGTCCAGAACAAGGAGCCTCGCCATCAGGATCGCCACCTGGAACGTCAACTCCATCCGCGCCCGGCTCGATCACGTCCTTCGCTGGCTCGGGCAGCAGCAGCCCGACATCCTCCTCCTCCAGGAACTCAAAGGAACCGACTTCCCCTCCAGTCCCTTCCAGGAACTCGGCTACAACACAGCCGCCGTCACGCAAAAAACCTACAACGGCGTCGCCATCCTCTCCCGCCTCCCCATCCAGACCCTCAACACCACCCTCCCTGGCGACCTCGCCGACACCGACGCGCGCTTCCTCGAAACCCAAATCGGCGACCTCCGCGTCGTCAACATCTACCTCCCCAACGGAAACCCCATCGGCACCGACAAATTCCTCTACAAACTCAACTGGATGGACCGGCTCGCCCTGCAGATGAACCACTGGCTCCTCGACGAGACACCCACCGTCATCGGCGGCGACTTCAACGTCATCCCGGAAGACATCGACTGCCACAAACCTTCCTACTGGATCCGCGACGCCCTCTTTCAGCCCGAGCCCCGCGCCCGCTTCCGCGACCTCCTCAACCTCGGCTACACCGACGCCTTCCGATCGCTCCACCCCAACGAACCCGGCCAGTTCACCTACTGGGACTACTTCCGCGACGCCTTCCAGCACAACCGAGGCATCCGCATCGACCACTTCCTCCTGTCACCCACGCTCAGATCCCGCCTGCAATCCTGCGAAATCGACAAAGCCCCACGCACAGAAGAAAAGCCCTCCGATCACACCCCCATCCTCATCCATCTCGAATGAGCGAGGCGTAAACCGGCGAGCCATGTAATCCAAAATCGTGGTAAATGGTAGGCACGAGCGGATTCGAACCGCTGACCTCTACCGTGTCAAGGTAGCGCTCTAACCAACTGAGCTACGCGCCTGTCTGCGTCCACCTAGTGTACCCGCAAGCCTCCGACCATCGCAAACGCGTCCCGAGCTCTGACGTCCCAAGCCGCCGCGCCATGATCCCAAGCCGCTGCTCCATGATCCCAGCCCGCGGCGCCATCGTCTACGATGGGCAAATGCGCCCAGGCGTACCCATGCTCCAGCAGTTCCGCGCCGCGCCCAACCTCCTCACGCTGCTTCGGCTCTTCATCATCCCGTTTCTCGTCATCGAAATCCTCGACGGCCGCTACACCACCGCCTTCGCCCTCTTTCTGCTCGCCGGCTTCTCCGACGCCTCCGACGGCCTGCTCGCTCGCACCCTCGGCCAGCAAACCCGCCTCGGCCAGTACCTCGACCCCATCGCCGACAAACTCCTCCTCAGCACCCTCTTCGTCGTCCTCACCCACCAGGCCCTCATCCCGCGCTACGTCACCGTGCTCGTCTTCAGCCGCGACCTCGGCATCCTCCTCATCAGCACCCTGCTCTTCGCCACCGGAACCCTGCGCGACTTCCGCCCCAGCCTCTTCGGCAAACTCAACACCCTCGCCCAGATCGCCGCTCTCATCGCCGTCCTCACCGAACAGATCTTCCGCTCAGCGCATCTGCTGGAGGTGCGCGACGGCCTGCTCAAACTCATCGCCATCCTCGCCCCGCTCTCCGCCGCTCAGTACGCCTGGATCGTCGTCCGCCGCATCGGAGCCCCCAGCCCCGCTCCCGCCACCCCCGCGGAAACCGAGCCAGCCCAAACCTCCCCGTCTACTCCTACTCCTACTCCTACTCCTACTCCTACTCCTACTCCTACTCCTACTCCGAAGACCGCTCCGTAAGCAGGCCCTCCTGCTCCTCCAAGGCCATGTCGTCGAACTCCACCGAGTCGAACACCTCGCCGCACTTCTGACACTCAACAAACTCCGCATCCTCATCGCGAGCAACGATGCGAACGACCGGGTGCTTGCAAGCTGTGCTGGGGAGCGCAACCATATCGGATACCGTAGAATTCTCCCTCCACCCCCGCGCCTTGTCAATATCCAGAACAGCGAATTTCAACCACAAACTGGGGATTTTCGATCAAGCCGCCTTCTGCTCGCTAACCTGACCTCAGCGGCTACGTCCGAGAATGTTTCTGCGCGTCGACGTATGCCCTCAGCACCGCGTTCATCCGGGAGAGGTGCCCCTTCCCATTCGCCTTGAACCAGTCCACAACATCGCTGTCCAGGCGAAGATGAACGGAAGTCTTCTCTCCCGGCATGACGACGCGGGCACTGCTCCAGAATTCCGCACCGAGCGACTTGGCTTCGGGAGCGTCGGGTCTGGTTTCGTCCTCACCCCGCTCGCGTATCGCTCTGACCTGGCTAAGAGCCTGTTCACGATCTTCTGAGTATCAGGACGAGGAAGGCGAGGTGGACC
>CAXTYQ010000071.1:0-17741 GCA_964248505.1 uncultured Acidobacteriaceae bacterium | reverse complement strand
ATTTACGAGAGAAACTCCAGCTTCAACTGGTTGAGTTTTCCGGGGGCAGGTCAGCGGAACGCCATCGCTTTGCCGCTCATTCACGATTAGCGGCGCGAGATCTGCGCAATGAGACGCTTGTGTGGATACCGAGAAGCCTCCATCCACCGTTTTACGACCAGGTCATGACCTATCTGCAAACGCTGCAATTCAATCCGCAGCGCTTGCAGGAGGCCCCTACGATCACACAGGCGCTCGACTTCGCCGCCCACGGCGTCGGAATAGCCTTGGTTCCGCAGTCGGCATCACGTTTTCAGCGCGCTGGTGTTCTCTTCAAGCCTTTGACCGATGAACTGATACGCGTTGAGACTGCTCTCTTTCTGCGCAACGACCAGATGCGCACATCAATGAAAGATTTCATCTCTGTTGCGTTGCCCGGCATCGCGGCGCTGAGGTTAAATCCACTCGTAAAGCGATAAGCTTGCTCGTCTGCGTTGTCGCAAAGATCGAGCAGACTCGCGTTCCAGGTATGCCCGCGCAGGCTGGACGGGTGAACCCAGGAGTCGCATAATTTAGGGCAATAGAGGAGGGCCGTTTTGAGGAGATTCCTTCTAGTCTGCATCTCAGCCAGTTTCCTTCTTGCATCCTGCAATGATGCAAAGAAGCCGAGCGACGCAAATCTCGCAACCGCGATTGACCAATATCTATCGAAACATGGCGAAGCGTGCGCTTTAATCAATCGCCAGTTTCCGGTCGATGTTCCCCGCTCTCAGCCGAAGGACCAGTATGGGAGTGAATCTAAGCTGGCTGTACTGGAGCAAGCTGGCCTACTACACGCAAGTGACACAACGGCCGTTGTGCATGGAATGCTCGATGCACTGAATGGCCCAACTCGTCCACAACCTGTACGGCATTACGAACTCACGGACGAGGGAAAGAAATACTTCCGACTCATACCAGGGGGCGTTGTAGGGCAAACTGCCGCGTTCTGCTATGGACAGAAAAGCGTCGATTCCATCATCAAACGAGCCGACCCAGTGCCCACAGGAGGAACTTCTCAGACGGAAGTCACTTACACCTACAAGGTCTCGCCCCTTGCTGCATGGGCAAGTCGCGCCGATGTCCAACAGGCGTTTCCAGACATCAAAACCACGGTAGACGGTGCCTCAAAAGTGAACCAAGTCGCCGGGCTCCAGTTGACCGATAAGGGATGGGAAGTCCCAGGAACATGAGGAACTTCAAGCCTTGATTCGTTTTCGGGCTAAAAGCATTCAGACATCGTGGGATGCTGGTTTAAGAGCGACACCCTTCCATCCCACTTTCCGTAAGCTAAAGCAAACAAAGGAGACTTCTGGTTGAGCTTGCACTTCAGACCAGGGAGAGGCGAATATAAGGCGAAGAGAGGGCGCCTTGGTCGCTGCAGGTTCAGTTCGCAGGCAAATCGAAGAGGCACTGGCACATCGGGTGCCAGGAGCGCTGTCGCCGCGGCAACGCCCCATAGTCCCGCGTGTGGCATCCGGTGTGCCGGAGATCGACGCGTTACTTGGTGGCGGGTTACCGGTCGGGGCCATCACCGAGGTGATAGGTTCATCCTGCTCTGGACGGACCTCGTTTGCACTGGCCTTTATCGCGGAAATTACCTGCGCCGATCAAACGACGGCATGGATTGATGTTGCGGATGCACTCGATCCCGAGTCGGCAGCAGCCGCAGGCGTGGACCTGAATCGGCAGCTCTGGATTCGGTGTGGGAGCGACAGCAAACAGCCAAAAGGAGATCTGGCGCAGCCATCCGATGTGCCTGGCCTGCTTTGCGGAGAGTCTCGCAGGAAGTCGCCTTCGGGGGGAGGCGGTAGTCCATATCCGCGCAATGAGGTACGCGGACTGCCTGAAGCGATTCAGGCGTTACTGCAGCACGACCAACGGTGCCGATTAGAGAAATCAGGCACAGCGGAGACCCGCTATCCAAGTCCGATCACACGGAATGGCGAGAACCCGATTGAAGCGCGCAAGCGGCGCAAGAACATTGGCACACCCGGAATGCCGAGTCGTCTTCTGCAACCAGAAGCAAACGGTGCATTTGCGAGTTGTGCGTGGGATCGAACGGAACAGGCACCGACCGACCGTCAACCACCACGGCGCGGGGAGCACTTCTACCAGCAGTCACGTCACCCGGCGTCCATCATGCCTTGCTGTGCAGAGACGCCAACAATGCGCATGCAAGCACGCCGAGGAAGTGCGGCTTATACACCGGCGTTGGACAAAGACGCGCTGCTCCAGAAGTCACTGGCTCTCGGCAAAAAAAATGGGCCGAAACGTTCGGAGACCTTGACAGCGCTCGACCAGGCTATTCGTGCGGCTGACCTGTTGCTGAATGCAGGCGGCTTCGCAGCCTTTGTTCTCGATCTGGGAAGCACGCCGGCAGAGTTTGCGTGTCGCATCCCGATGGCAACATGGTTTCGTTTCCGGGCAGCGGCTGAACGTTCCCGCACAACGATTCTGCTGTTAACACAACATCCTTGCGCACGCTCTAGTGCGGGGCTTGTGCTGCGGCTCAAAGCATCAAGCGTCACCACTGCCGGAAACCTGCTCACCGGGAGGAGCTACGAAATCTCCGTCGGCCGTCAGCGCTTCGAGGCTGTCGAAGAGCAGCCTCATGAAGTCGGTAAGGTTGTTGCCATGCGCAAGCCGCCTCAGAGCGAACGGTGCGCAACCTGGTCGCGAAACACAGCGTGGGTCCCGTTTGCAGAGCGGGCGCGTGAAAAGTCTGTGCTTGCATGGGCAGGTAAACGATGAGCGTGCCTCCACAGCCGCTCTACTTTTGCCTCCGGGTACCCGAATTTGCGGCACAGGCCATGCTGCGGCTGCGACCCGCAGAGCGCACGATGCCGGTTGCCGTCGTCGAAGGCGTACCACCCTTAGAAACGGTGTGTGCGGCTAACTCCCGCGCCCGGCGTCTAGGGGTAAAGCGCGGCTTATCGCGTGCGGAGTTAGACAGTTTTCCTGGTTTACGTGTGCTCTGCCGTTCTCCTGCGGAAGAGCGCAATGCATGCGCGGTTTTGCATGAATTGGCGGCTAGCTTCACGCCAAGGTTTCAGGATATGACTCAGGGCAGCAGATCGGCACACAGCACCACTAGCCATCGAGACGGCGCACTCTTGCTGGCCTTGGACATGACGGGTACTGAGCGTGTGTTTGGATCGTCGGAGATGGCTGCGCGAGGGCTATTACGAGCCGCCCACGAGCTTGGCTTTCAGGTCCGCGTGGGTGCAAGCGCGAATCTGCACGCCGCAGTGTGCATGGCGCGTTCATCACGAAAGTCGATTGCCATTCTTCAACCCGGCACGGAGCAGACCATTCTGGCTGGCTTGCCCATCGGCGCGATTTCACCGGGCGAGACGGAGGCGGAGACGCTTGCGCTGTGGGGCATCCGCACCGTGGGTGAACTTGCCGCGCTGCCCGAGATTGCCGTGGTTGCGCGTCTAGGCGAAGCGGGACGAATGCTGCACCAGCTTGCTCGGGGACAACATGCTCATCTGCTGGTTCCAGAGGAAGCCGCCTTCTCGCTTGCGGAGCGTGTCGAGTTCGACGTGCCAGTCGATCATCTCGACTCGCTGCTCTTTGTGCTCGGGCCGATGCTTCGCCAGTTGCTGGTTCGTGCGGGTCTGCGTGCCCTTGCGCTGGCCAGTATTACCGTTACGCTTGGCCTGGAGGGTGCGCCCGAGCACAGCCGCACACTCAAACCCGCACTGCCACTCTTTGACCATTCCATTCTGTTGAAGCTGCTGCAGCTTGACCTGCAGGCACACCCACCCTGCGCGGGAATTATTGCGGTCACCCTGAGTGCAGAGCCTGGGCCACGTGCCGAGATACAGACCGGCCTGTTTATGCCAGATGCGCCCGAGCCGGCACGCCTGGAGGTGACACTTGCACGTCTCTCTGCGCTGGTCGGCGGAGAGCGCGTGGGCCGCGCAAGACTGCTAGATACGCATGCGCCCGAAGGCTTTCGCATGGAACGCTTCTCCATGACGGACGCTCCGCGACGGTCTTCAGCGCAACCATGCGAAGCCGTGCTTCGCAACGGCATCGCGCTCCGAAAGCTGCGTCCGCGTGTGCCTATCACTTCGCAACGGGATCATACCGCGCCGAAGAGCTTCTACTTGTATGGCATTCACTACTCTGTTCGCCGTATTCACGGTCCATGGCGGCGCAGCGGACAGTGGTGGACCCCGGAGGTCTGGTCGCGCGAGGAGTGGGATGTGGAGGCCGAAGCCGACACAGACGCGAATGACGCTGCGTTGCTGTGCCTTTTTACACACGATCTGCTACGCCGCGAATGGCAGATTGAGGGGCTCTATGACTAGAGCCTGTCGCGTATGAAGGACGGCTACATCGAGCTACATGCGGCCAGCGCGTTCAGCTTCCTGGAAGGCGCATCGGTACCCGAAAACCTGATTCGAGCCGCGTTTGAGCACGACATGCCGGCCATGGCACTGCTCGACCGCAATGGTGTGTATGGGCTGCCGCGCTTCCATGCTTCCGCGCAGACAAACAAGATGCGTGCCCACGTCGGCGCTGAAGTTGCTGTGGGCGATTGGGGTATGCGGCTTGAACCGCCTGCCTGAGCACCGCACCGTAAAGCACCCGAGCCGGTGCGTCGCCGCTGCTGTGCGCGTCCCGTACCGGTTATCAGAACCTGTGCCGCATGATCACGCGATATAAGATGCGCGAGCGCGGCAAGGCCGAAGGCATAGCAACTGCTAATGATTTAGCAGAGTTCGCTCCCGGCCTGATCTGCCTGACAGGAGGGGACGAGGGTCCACTCGCCGCGGCACTCACGCATGGTGGCGAAGCTGCGGGGCGCAAGTTGCTCGAATATCTGGTTCGGTTATATGGGCAGGCCAACGTCTATGTCGAGCTCCAACGTCACGGCGAGCGCGCCGAAGAATGGCGCAACCAGGCTGCACTCCGTCTCGCCGAATCGTTGCGGCTTCCACTGCTTGCGACCAACGGCGTGCGCTATGCCACGCAATATGAACGTGAGGTGCTGGATGTGTTTACGGCCATCCGCCACAGGACGGACCTGGAAAATGCCGGGCGTTTGCTGGCACTCAACTCGCAGCGTCAGGTGCGCTCTGCACGGGTCATGCGCCGGCTCTTTCGAGATCTGCCGGAAGCAGTTGATAACACGCTGTTGCTCTCGGAACGCCTCCAGTTCACGCTTGAAGACCTCGGCTATGAGTTTCCGCACTATCCGACGCCAGGTGGCGGGCCCATGGCGGTGTTGCTGCGTGAGCGCGTTGCCGCTGGAATCGCTATTCGCTATCGGCCCAAGAACAATGCCACGCTCTATGCCAAGGCACAGCAGCAAGCGGAACGCGAGCTGAAACTCATCGAGCAGCTCGGCTTCGAGGGTTACTTCCTCATCGTTTGGGACATAGTGGAATACTGCAAGGCCAACGGCATCCTCATCCAAGGTCGTGGCTCGGCGGCCAACTCGGTCGTGTGCTACGCACTGGAGATTACGGCAGTCGATCCAGTCGGCATGGACCTTCTCTTCGAGCGGTTCCTCAATGAGAATCGCAACGAATGGCCCGACATCGACTTGGACCTGCCGTCCGGTGAACGGCGCGAACAGGCGATCCAGTATGTCTATCAGCGCTATGGTGAGCTCGGCGCGGCAATGACGGCCAACGTCATTACCTATCGCGGTCGCTCGGCGGCGCGAGAAGTAGGCAAGGCGCTCGGCTTTGATCGCGAGTCGCTGGATCGTCTCTCCGGGCTGGTCGGCCAGTGGGAGTGGAAGCAGAAGGACGAGACACTTGCCGATAACTTCCGGCACGCCGGCTTCGACCTGGGCCATCGCCGGGTCGCCAAGTACATCGAGCTCTGCGAGCGCGTTCAGGATTTGCCGAAGCACCTGGGGCAGCACTCCGGCGGCATGGTCATCTGCCAGGGCCAGCTCAACTCCATCGTGCCGCTGGAGCGTGCCTCCATGGTGGGCCGCACCGTTGTTCAGTGGGATAAGGAAGACTGCGCTGCGATGGGCATGGTCAAAGTGGACCTGCTCGGGCTTGGAATGATGGCCGTCCTCAAAGACTGCCTGTCGCTCGTGCCCGAGCACTACGGCGAACACCCAAACCTTGCACAGTTGCCCGAAGGCGATAAGGCGACCTACGACGCCCTCTGTAAGGCAGACACGGTCGGCATGTTCCAGGTGGAGAGCCGCGCACAGATGGCCTCCATCGTGCGGAACGCGCCGCGAAGGTTTTACGACATCGTTGTCCAGGTGGCCATCATTCGTCCCGGCCCGATTGTCGGCAAGATGATGCACCCCTACATGCGGCGGAGGCGCAAGGAAGAGGAGATTACTTACCCTGTCGAAAGCCTGCGGCCCGTGCTGGAACGTACGCTCGGCGTACCTCTCTTTCAGGAACAATTGTTGCGCATGGCGATGGTTGTGGGCGGCTTCACCGGTACGGAGGCGGAGGAGCTGCGCAAGGCTGTCGGCATGCGCCGCAGTTGGGCGCGCATGGAAGTACTCATGGCAAAGCTCCGCGCAGGCATGGCCGCGAACAACATCGAACCGCACACGCAGGAAGCAATTGTCGGCAGCATCCAGAGCTTTGCCTTGTACGGCTTTCCCGAGAGCCACGCGGCCAGCTTCGCCCTGATCGCCTACGCCTCGGCGTACTTCAAGGTCCACTATCTGGCAGCCTTTACGTGCGCCATGCTCAATAACCAGCCAATGGGGTTTTACATGCCCGCTGTGCTGATCAAAGACGCGCAACGTCACGGTCTTCGTGTCAAGCCCATCGACGTGCAGGTCTCTCGCGACGAGTGCACGGTCGAGCATGAACCGGACGGCTCCCTCTCGCTTCGACTTGGGCTGCTCTATGTCAAAGGCCTCCGCCGCGCGACGGCTGTAGCTTTGGTAATTTCCCGAGACGCGCATGGCTCCTTCCGCACGATTGAAGATCTAAGCCAGCGTGTACCTTCCCTGAGCCGCAAAGACCTCGCGCAGCTGGCCCGCATCGGCGCACTGAACTGGCTCGACCGAGTCGAGCATCGACGCGATGCTCTCTGGCAAGTGGCGGAGATTGGCCGTCCCGCCGGACCCTTATTAAGGGTGACCCATGAAGACAAGTCACAGATCACCGCGGTCTCATCGTCAGCATGGCTGGGCACGTCTCACGGCCTCACGCCGCTGCGCCGCATGGACACCGATGAGCGGCTCGTTGCCGATTACGCAGGCACGGGCGTTACCGCCGGCCCGCACCCGCTAAGCTTTCGACGCAATCAACTACGCTCCGCACATATCCTTTCGGCTGCAGAGCTTCACGCCCGCCCGGACAAAAGCTATGTCGCTCATGCGGGCGCCGTCATCGCTCGCCAGCGCCCCGGCACGGCTCTGGGTTTCATCTTCCTAAGCCTGGAAGACGAGACCGGCATCTCGAACGTCATCATTCATCCAGACCTGTACGACTACGACCGCCTGCTTGTCACCCGTGGCAGGTTCTTCCTCGTGCATGGCCGACTCCAGAACCAGGACGGTGTCGTCCACGTTCGCGCCGAACGCCTGGAAGAGCTTGCCCTGGGCTTGGAACAGATTGCTCTTCAATCTCATGATTTCCACTAGGCGCGAGTCGTTGATATGGCTCTAGCGCTTCAGGAGCACCTAACTGAAAGCGGGAATCTTTTCGCCCCTCATAATGCACACGGCAAAGGGTAAGCCTGCGGCGAACTACATATAAGCGACAAGCGTTGCATATGCAATCCAGGTATATGCGACGAGCACAGTCATAATCCGATTCATGAAATGGCTCGAAGCTCTAAATAAAAAGACGGAAGTCGTAAGACTTGGGCTGGAACGCTCCTAGCAGAGATCCTATCCGCGCAATCTCGTTAGACGATTGCACCGTGGCTGGAAGCTTGGTGTAGAGGTCGAAGGTGTTCCAGTTCATCTTTGAGAGACCGATAATTTCCGTGGCAAGCTCCTTGATGTCAGAGTGACCGCAGTGCCGACGTACCGTCAATGGGGCGGGAATTCGGCGTTTCCCTTGATAGTATCTCCGGCTGCCGACCGCGTTCGTCACGCCGTGTACCCATACAAGCGCGCTGAAATCATCGACGCGCACTACCGTTCCACGAGAGACCGGATAGTTGTCTTCATGCAGCACCCCTCGGCTGTCCACGGAAGACGCCACATAGCGCAATGAGTTATCTATTATAATTTCGAGCATTTCAATCTCAGCAACGCCGCTCAAGCCTTCCTTGAGGCCGATTTGCTCATCTTTTGTGAACCGCGTTCGTTTGTGGATCACTACACGCTTCGGAATTGAGGAACGAGACTCGAAAAAGAGCTCCCTAATCTGTTCGCCGACGCGCCTAGCGTCGTCGCGCGATAGGAACGGATTTTTCCCGTAAAACACCGGATTTTCTACCTGACTGAGCCGGTACTGTAAGCCTTCCCCACGCGAGCTGTAAATGTGGCTGCATCCCATTACCACTCTCTTGCCCTGCGTTTGAGCAGGATCGTAGCTCATGCCAATGCCGACATACGCACTATCTTTGTCCAAATCTTCCAGCACCCACGGTGTCCGCAGCGCCTTCACATAGAAAGCCAGCGACAGCCACCACCAAACACGGCATTGGAGCTGATCGGAAAGAGTGCTCTGTTCGAGAAACTGAGTGCCGATACCCTTGTGCACGCTGCTGGCTTTGACAAAATCATGAACGTCGAAGTGTTCAGATTCACTGGCAAAGCCCCGGTAGGAACTCCACCGCTCGGGAAAGAAGATAAACACAACATTGGGAGAGTATGAGGCCTGAAGGGTCTCGATTGCTCGGTTGATATTGCGTCCGACATCTATCGTTTTGGAGCGATCATCAGCTCCTTCAGGTTCGGGGCACACAATCCATCCGCGGCTACCTGGGTCCGCTACCGCGAGATCAACGCCAAACGCACTCCTGAATCCCGGATAGGCAGGTAAGTAATCCGCCTCCTGCGAGGTAGGCTCAATATGTCTTCCTAGATTAGATAAAAAGGCATGGGCGAGCTGGGTCTCTCCTTTCGGACAGACGACGCCTAGCCTAATCTCCGAGCCGAACTCTTGATTCGTGAGCGGAAAGTCAAATGGACGATTCCTCAGAATGCCGCGAACGGGATGGGCATCTCTTGCTATGCCCCTGCCTGCACGGTTCGAGAAGACAAGCTCAGGCTCAGGGATCTGGAGGCCTTTTTGTTTGATCAACGGGCGGAATCTGGCTTCCAAGGCCGCCGTCTTCACTCCTTGCAAAGACGCTACCTCAGCAAACGACGGTGCGCGGCGTATGACAAAACGGAAGGCTCCGGCGTTGGCGGGATACTCATAGGTTTTCTGCGGCTTGTCCCCTACAAGCAGGTGAGTACGCCAGAGATTGACGGCATCATTGAACTCTTTGTTGTGTTGCCAGCCCAGCACGCGCATTTTTATTGCATTCGCTGCCAATTGAGGCGCAGAGTGCCCTGCAGCATCTTCTACGCGGACTGATGGCTTGAAAAGGAGAAAAAGCTTGTTTTCGATTGGCCGCAGCGAGAGGTGGACTGAGGGATAGGTAGAGTATATTGTGCCGTCGAAACGTTCCTGTTTTCCAGAGTTTCGAAACCAAAGCACGGCGTTGTCGCTTTGGGCTCCGGTCGCCTCAACCATACTTCTAGTAAGCGCTTCCAGCATTAAGGACGTGATGGCTCCATCTTCGATTCGAAGGCTTCCTTCGGGCAGCGGTGTGCGCCGAGGCCCGTCTTTGATATTGCCTTCGAAGCAGGCTCGCAGATCGTCCATGGTCCCAAGCGCGAAGATTTTGCCTTTGAAAGGGACTGCCACGACGTTCTTGCCCGCCGTTTGTTCACTGGTCCAGCGCCAAGCGTGCTCCTTTGGCCATTGCTTCAGTTCGCATTCCAAAACTTCCAAGGGACAGTCGATCTCGAACGCGTTGCTCTTGATAATCGTGCCGGGCTCTTTCAACTCAATGCGAAAGGGAGCACGGGGCGCATCTGAACCACCACTGTTTTGGCGATGAGCGCTGTTGCCTTGGCCTGTGCTGATCCGCCCAGGCAATGCAGCGCCAGCCGAATCATTAGATCGTCGAACCCTTGTGCTACTACGAGGTAAGCCGTTCGTCCCTGCGCTCGGGCGCGCTCAATCAGGTCGGTCACTGGCTTTGCCACAGATGTTGAATCTTGTACGCACCAGTAGATGCTTCCTGAACCGCTTTGCTCAAGGCTTTGGGAAACAGCATCCATGATAGATTCGTCCCTGCCGCTGTACCCGCAGACGATGGTCGGGGCATCTTTAAGGTCTTCAACGAGGCCTGCCTCAAGGCGCGACTCCTGCTCCCTTATCTCTTTCGAGGTGTTTTTTAGATGGTCGTAACGATAGTCCCCATGGAGAGAGACAATCGTCAGCTCGCCTGCTTTAGAGGGACGCAGTATACGGTGCGCAGAGTCGATTCCAACCTCGATGGGCGCGACGTCGCTATTGGCGAGCGCTCTGCTTGCGAGCTGATCAAAATTGGTTGTCCAGACGGATCGTACGAGCCCATGCTCGGCAAGGATGCTGAGGAGCTGGTAGCCGGTATGCGGCTTGGCCAGCCGAACCTTCTGCTGGAAATACGCACGGCGGCTCTCGGGGATCGGATAGCACGCTTCTATATAAACTCCATATTCATCGGGCGCTCCCTGCGCCGGATAAAGTCCCTGCCGATCAAGCCAGCGCTGCATGCGCTCGCGAACGCTTGCCAAAGACAGCTCCGAAAACTGAGTCTCCAGCCCGACGTTGTTTGTCAGGAAGATATCGCGCTTCCACTCCCAGATGCACATTTGCGCGGACGGCATGCCTGACGTGATAGAAGCCCCTGCTCCGAGGAACAAGGTGTGGGGCGTTTTACTGATCCCGACGGATCGGATGAATGCATCCAGAGACAGATACAGTTCGGCCACTAACCCTCCTCCCCGCCTGCGACTACAGTCATCGCGTCGGCAGCGGATTTCGACAGCATTAGCTCGATCTCAATAGGCGCGATATTCGCCTCTTTGAACCTTGTCGCCGCTGCTGTGCGCCATGCTAAGTTTCCGGGACCGGGGAAGTCGCGCCGAACCTCGCGAAGAACCTGAAGCGCGGTTTTTGCCCAGACGCGAAACTCCTCGCGCTCCCAGTAGCGAACCCGCTTCAGTGAAGGAACGGCGCCCTTGTAAGACCTGCTGCAGGGCGTGATGATCACCGGCACAATCTGAGCATTGGCAAGTTCCGGCAGATTCGCCTTTATCCAATCGGGATGGGAAGCGGCCTGCCGCGCCTTTGTTGCAGAGAGCACGGTGTCAGCCTTCGCGCCTGCATGGTCCTCGCAGACGATGCAAAACGAGTCATCGGCGATCCACCAAGGGTCAGGAGCAGCGTCGTCTGATGAATTGCCTGCAGAATAGCCAAGAAGTGCGCCTAAGCGCTGATGTCCGTCTTCAAACAGCGTTCCGTCGTCCTGCAGGATGGCATTGAGAATCGCTGCCTCTTCGGCGTCGAACTTGCGATCATGGATCGTGCCCATCCTTTCCAATACCGTTTCAAGCCGTTCGATTATCGCGGTGAGCCTGGGGTCTTCAGTCGCGTCGGAAGGAGCTGTAGCCGCCACACTGGTACGCAGGGCGACGAGCCAGCGCAACACCGGGGCAGCGGCCTGAGCCTGCCGGAAGTAGTCTTTGGCAGTGCTATCGTCAGGTAGCTGACCAGCCTGATGCGCAAGCCATGCAGCCGAGCCGGCCAGGTAAAGCCAGAGCGCACGATATCCGCGCAAGTCCGAATGTGTCAGCTTTCCGATGACAGCGCGGCATTGCTCAAGCGCCGCGATGTAGTCAGCGTTCCAAGCGCGTACTGATACGCGAGTTCACCAGCCACTGCAGCTGCAAGCTCGGGCGCTGCCGCGAGGGTGCGCTGGGTCAAGCCGCCGCGAAGTGCAATGATGGCCTTCTCGGCTTCGTCCCACTCGGCATCCTGCGCCAGGAAATGCCTTAGATTTTCGAGCATGCCCGCTGCGGTTGCTGCCTTGGACTGCTCCAAACCAAACTCAAGCTCGGCCTGAATCTCAGGATGAAAGAATTCTCGCCGCTCCTTCTTGAACAACTAATTGTTCAGGTTCTCGCCCAAGACAATGACTGCCGCGTAGTCGTTGGGCGATCTGGTGCATCGGCCAAAGCCTTGGACTAGCCGTGTAAGAATGCGGTCGTCAAGGAGGAGCTGTGCGGTGACCCTGAGCACAAAGAATCGCTCCTGCAGATTCGCGCCGCCCGGAAGCCCGTCGGCAAGCAGCAGTCTGCATTCATCGTTGATGAGATCGATTCCATCGTAGCGGTTGGCGACAACGGCTACGGCCCCATCGCTCTCGACGAAGGGTGTTTTTGATTCTTCGATCTGGGATGCGTCAAAAACGGCATAACCCAGGGCAGAGCTGATTGCCGCCCTGACCTTCTGCGCTGAGCGATCATCTGGCACAAGATAGAGGGCCCGCCCACCAATCTTGATAGATTCGATAACAAATTGTTCGGTCTCGAGATCATCGAGCGAACGCTTTGGAAACAGGAAAAAACGCCTTCCGATTCCTTGCTTGTCCCAGCCTGCAGGGACGGGGATCTTGTGGATTGGCTGCCTGCCAGTAACGCGCTCAAGGTCGCCCCCGGCCCCAAGGGTCGCCGACATATAGAGACGCTGCGTGGCGGACGCGAAGGGGGTATAGGTGCTCGAAGGCGGGATGAGCGGACGAATGAGGATCGTGCGGTGGGAGATGTAGAGATGGCATGCGTGCAGAGAGTCGCGCAATTCGCTCCACGGATAGCGAAGCTTATTGCCCTGGGTGTGCTCGTCTAGAAGAGCAACAATCTCAGGCACGATGCTTTGGAAAACAGGCGTTGGCAGCTTTTCCACCCACTGCTGGTCTGCCTTGTCTGAACTCGCTGCCATGCGGGAACGGTCAGATGCGGGCAAAAGGGGCGTTATCACCCCCGTCAGGGCCGCAAACGCCGCCGCGTGTTGCGATCGGTCGATGAGCAGCGACCAGAACGAGGACACATAGTTCTCTGCCGAGTGTGCGTCATCGAGGATAATGAGGTTTGGCTCATCGAAAAAAGGGTTGGTATTGAAAAGGCTGCTGTAGGTCGTAATAGCAACAGCCTCGGCGTTCATCCATTCCGACGAAGCCTGGGCATCAAACTTTGCTCGTGAACCGGTGAAAGCATGCACATCAATGCCATACTTTCCGGTCGCTTGCTCTGCGACTTGATTGACGAGTTGACGTGTGGGGCAGAGATACACTACGCGCTCCCCATACTTGCGCCGCCGCCACTCGGCGATGAGGAGACCGACGAGAGTTTTGCCGCTGCCGGTGGGCAGTTGAAGGGCGATGTCCGAGTGCTTGGTGTGGACAGCAAGATAACTGCGCAGAAGGTCAGCCTGATGGGACAAGAGACCAGGCACAGTTTTCTTGCGCAAGTCCCTGAACAGGGATTCGGGATCATCCGGGCATACAGCGCCCTTCTCAGGAATTTTGAATGCCATGCAGCTCCGTTCCTATGGGAGTCCGTACCAGGTGGAACGCCCACCACCATGTCTCAGCAGCAAGCCCTTATCAACGAGTGAAGTGAATGTAGCTTTTAGGGTGTTCGGGCTAGCACCGAATTCTCGCACCATGTCGCGTGTGGTGACGCGCCCTTGATCCCGCACATAGTCCAGAATCTTGACGGCCAGCTCAGGCAGGGTGGCAAGAGCGTTCTTTTCCCGCTCCACCTTCACTGCTAGCCGCCGCTTTTGTTGTTGCAGGGCACGCATGAAGAAAAGCAGCCACGGTTGCCAGTTTGGACTGTCGCTCCATATCGTGCTTTGGGTTTTCCGCAGGCTTAAATAGTAGGCTTCCTTACTATGTTCAATCACGTTCTCAAGCGATGAGTAAGGAACAAAACTATAACCGGCTTGCAATAAAAGCAATGTGGTCAGGACGCGGCTCAGTCGCCCATTACCGTCTTGAAAAAGATGAATTTCAAGAAACACGACAACGAAGACAGCCACGGTGAGCAAAGGATGTAGGTTACGAATCTCGCGCGTCTCATCCAGCCACGAGACGAGGTCTGCCATGCGGCGCGGGGTTTCGAACGGCGTGGCCGTCTCGAACACGATACCGATCATCTTGCCGTTAGCATCAAAAGCTCCGACATCGTTGCGCAGAGTTTTGTAGTTCCCACGGTGTCGTTCGTCCTTCTCGCTGTACTGCAAGAGATCACGGTGAAGCTGCTTAATGTGATTTTCGGTGAGGGAAATGTCTGACCAAGACCGGATAACTGTCTCCATGACATCGGCATATCCCGCGACTTCCTGTTCGTCACGGGTTCCAAAGCGCCTGATCTCAAGGCTTGCTAGCAGTCGTTCCACCTCCCGATCAGTGAGCTTGCTACCCTCGATGCGAGTTGACGATCCGATGCTTTCGACAGTGGCAACATGGCGCAGCGCGTTTAGACGCTCCGGCGCTATCGTGCTGAGAGCACGCCAAGCGCCCTTAAACTCGTCGACCTCCGAGAGGAGCGCGAGAAGTTCTTGAGTGACGAGAATGGTCTCCGTGCTGAACATACCGCTAATATGCCGGATTATACCGGATTACCGACCGTTACGGTTACCCCATTAGACCGGGATGACCCTAACATTTGCCTGAAACGAGAATCCAGACGCGGTCTATGCAGCAGGACGTGTCATATTCAGAGCGAAAGGCAGTGATAGCAAGTTCGGTGCATTGCAGGCCCCTGCAACCACACAAACTTACCGAAAAAAACCACCCTTTGTTCGGGAAAGCCTAACAACAGAAAGCTGATGATTAAGGGCGTAAACGATTGGCAGCTCTTCGCACAGCCTCCACGCTCGTCTTGCCTGTTTTCTCGCGCATGGTTCCAAGCTTCGCGTTGGGCGAGAACTGCGGAATTGGTTTCGGCAGATTTTTGTTCAGCGTATCACTGCGCTTTTGCTGAATCTCGCCACCTTTTGGTGGATTCTTGTCGCGATGACGATTGTCCAACCCTGGTTCCTTCATGAAACTCCTTTCGGCACGAGCGATCATTCGGATTTACCACGTTGATGCCTTTGAATCAGGCGATAGCCGCCAACGCCTCGATCTCTTCCAGGTCAAGCGTAAAGTCGAAGACCATCTGAAGCTCTTCGCCCGCGTTGTGGTTCTGGTTGTAGCTGTCCACATCCCATTTAAGTTGCCGGCAGTCACCCACGATTTGTTGCCGACGTTGCTGAAAGGCGATCTCCATGTGCTCTCGTGGAGCCGTCCGCATATCAGCCCAAAACGCCGCCTGCCGGCCGTTTCTTTCCACGGTCGCAACATGCTTGACGCGAACACGGCGACCCTGGGGATCGGTAATGTGCTCTTCACGCATGGCGCGAGCGATCTCTTCCGCACAGCGATCCACCACGGTCGAACGCTGCGGTTCCCATAAGCCCTGTTCGATGGCCCATATTGCAATATCGTGCGCAGTGGCCGGGAGAGGATTCCCTGCATCCTCGTATTTCTTCACGATGTGTTGAAGCTGTTCGTTATAAGACATACTTTCCCTCAAATTGAGATCAAACCGCAGTTGTCAAAATGCTGCCGAAGCCGTCTGTTAGCGCCGCTTCCGTCACAATATGACGCACCTTCGCCAGCATTTCTCGGCTATGAGAGTACGGAATTGCCTTGCGATGCTGAAGCTGGCCGACCACTATGCCCTGATGAACGTTCAGCCGAGCCGACAAGCCTTGAATCTTGGTCTTCGAGAAAAGAGGCCGGACTCTCGAGATGAAATTCTCCAAGTCACTTTTCTGGATCGAGAAGTCAGCGGCGAACTCATCGGCGCGCTTTTCAATTGCAGGCTTTTCTTCGAGCGTTCCCGCGCCTTCCCCCACTAAATCGATGTCGAGTAGACCTCCATCTTCCAGACCATCCCTGTGCTTCACATGCGCGCATTCGTGCAATACAGTATGCCAAAACCCATCGATGCGATCGAAGCGCAGTGACAATGCAATTACTGGAGATTTGTCATTCAACCACAGACATGCGCCGTCGATTCGAGTTTGCGGCAGAGTTTCAACCACAAGAAACCGAACACCCGCATCCGCCAGAACTCGTGGCACCTGACGCGCGTCCTCAGGATCGCGCAGCATATTCTTGAACCGCGCAAGTGCCGAGGCGAAACCCATCTCTGAAAACGGCTTCACATCTACCGCCTGTGCGAGTTGACGCGCCCGAAAGAGCCACGCCTGTTCTGCGGAGCTATGTTCGGCATATGCGGTAGACTTCCGCGCTGCATGAGGCAACAACTGCGGCTGTTCATCAAGAGACTTGATATGTAGGAAGTCCAGCACGCTCTTCTCCAGAACGTCGATATTCTCGGTCGGCTGAATCCAATATCGACGCATCATCTCCTTTACCGGCGCCTTCTCGTACAACTTTGCCCGCCGCGATACTGAATTGCTTCCATCCTGCTTGACCTGGGCAAGCCGGTACGAACTTTCCAGGTTCATCCAGAACTGTGCTCCCGTATTGAAAGCCTCTCCCAACGCCTTTGCTGTTTCCGGCGTGATCGCCCTCTTTCCGGCAATCAGTTCACTTACCAAGCGGGGAGGACGCCCGAGAATCTCTGCAAGTTCTACCTGGCTCCATCCACGCACCTCAATTTCCTCCCGAATGAACTCACCCGGAGGAAACACCTCAGCCGGAGTTCTGTCCATTACCTCCACGATCATCACCTCTCTCGCTTCATTCAGTGGTAGTCCTCGATGCTAATGATCGCTACGAGTTTGTTAGGAGCCACCCCTTCAAACTCGATGATGAGCCGCCACTGTTTGTTTAACCTCATCGAATGCTGGGAGCTGCGATTGCCCTTCAGTTTCTCAAAATGCAAAGACTTCAAGCTGTAGAAGACCCGTTCGTCTGGAGCCGCCCGGATGAGCTGCATGCGGTTCCGATAAGCCGTTACAATCGCCTGGGAGAAACCAGCATCGTATGTCGGGTCCGTCTCCAATCGATCGAGCTTTGGATCTTTAAAACGGACGTCCATGCAAATACTGCCTCTCTCTGGCTCCAATGTCAGTATACACGAATTACACATGGTGTAATTCCGGATTGTGGAATATGACGTGGAGAGTGCGGACGTGCTCACTGAGGTACGAGACCCAAACCACTGATCCGTTCATATATGGTTCGGATCTGGAGCGTGGGAACAGAGGCCCAAATCTGGGAACATCTCGGGAACAATAACCCGTTCCAGCGGCGCTTACAGGGCTTTTGGAGCGACCAGAGCCTTGTAAATACAGGGGTTAGCAAAACGGTCTGTTATGGCATGGAAGAGGTCATCGGTTCGATCCCGATCAGGTCCACCAATCAATACAACTTTAGGCGATACGGCTAGAAGTTCGTGGTGCAGGAAGGGTCCGAAGGCTTATCTGGCCTTCAGCGACTCCGTAGCCATCATGAATTCGGCGACGTAGCGTGGTTGTAAAGCGTGGACCGGTGTGAGCATTCCGTCGAGAACCACCTCGCTTCCGACATTGCAGAATTATCATGTTGCGGTCACAAGCTCGTCAGCTGTCGCCTGCAATACTTCTTCCGTGGGATCGGGCTGAGCGCGCGGCTCCATGTTTCACAGTTTGACAGCGTTTAGACCATTTTACCCTGGGGTATAGGCCTAGATTCTTTGCAGGCGCCTCGGTTTA
>CAXTYQ010000070.1:0-17862 GCA_964248505.1 uncultured Acidobacteriaceae bacterium | reverse complement strand
GCCGCCCGCACACCGCGGCCAGAGCCTGTGGCAGCACGCTCAAGTACAAGAGCGCCCCCGAAAACGTCGACGCCGGATAAGGATTGAAGTCAATCTGCGCCGCCGCCCGCAGCTGCGCATTCCGCGGAGCCGACCTGGCATCGAGAGAAAAATCGCTCAACTCGCCATCGCGCCGCGCCAGCCGCCAACCTGCGGGCAAGTCAAACGAGACACCGCTCCGCCGATCCAGAAAATGCTGGGCCGCGGGCGTCGTCGGCTCTGCCACGGTCGCGCCGCCGCGTGCAAACGGACTTCCACTCTGCGCCAGGGCGCTCGGCCCTCCCGTCACAGCCACCATCAGCACCGCCAAGCCCCTCACCACCTCTGTCCAAACTCGCCTCCAGAGCCGCCTCACCATCTCACCTCCGCCAGCCTCAGAATGCCAGATGCCGCGACCCGGCGTCCGCCCAAATCTCGCACCAGCTTCTGCGACCTTAGTTGCAGATCACACAAGCCCACCTACGCCCGCCGCACCCGCGGGTTCACCACCGTGTACAACAGATCGGTCACGAGGTTCACCCCCACATACGTCAGACCGACAGCCAAGAGACACCCCTGCACCAGAGCGTAGTCACGATTCAGGATCGCCGAAAGCGTCAGCCTCCCGATTCCCGGCCAGCTAAAGATCGTCTCGGTCACGATCGCCCCCGCCAAGAGCGACCCAAACTGCAGGCCCAGCACCGTCAGGATGGGCAAGAGCGCATTCGGCAGGGCGTGCCGGTACAGCACACGGCGCTCCGACAAACCCTTCGCCCGCGCGGTCCGGATGTAGTCCTGCGACATCTCTTCAAGCATCGCCGACCGCACCATCCGCGTCAGCACCGCCGCCAAGGACAAGCCCAGCGTCACCGCCGGAAGCACCAGATGCAGCAAAAAGACCCACGGCGGATCGGTCGCCGCTCCCGCCCCCGAAACCGGCAGCCAACCCAGCTGGATCGAAAACAGCAGGATCAGCACCGGCCCCAGCGCAAAGTTCGGAAACGACAGGCCCACAAGAGAAACCACGCCGATCCATCGATCCGTCGCCCTCCCCCGCCTCACCGCCGAAGCCACCCCCGCCGGCAGCGAAAACAAGACTCCCAGGGCCATCGCCGCCCCGGTCAAGGCCACCGTGTACGGGTACCGCCCCAGCACCAGGCGCACCACCGAGTCATGCAGCCGCAGCGACTGCCCCAGATCGGCATGCGCCACACCGCTCCAATACCGCCCGTACTGCACCGGCAACGGCGCGTCCAGACCGTACAGATGCCGCAATGCCGAGACATCCGCCGCCGTCGCCCCCTCGCCCAGCATCTGCACCACAGGGTCGCCTGGAACCAGATGGATTAGCAGAAACACCACCGAAACCACAAACCAAAGCACAGGCAGCGTCAGCAAAACGCGCCAGAGCGCCCGCAGCACCGCCCGCACAACCGGACCTCCACGTCCGGGCGCCATCACCGATGCGCTTGTCCGCCGGGCGCCGCCGCCAACGTCAGGCCCTCCCCGGCCGCGGGCTCGACCACCTCCTCGGCAGGCACGATATTCTCCACCCGCACCCGGCTGATCCGCCGCCCCGACATCTCCGCCACCATATACCGCCGGCCGTCCATCTCCAGCGTCTCCCCCTCCACCGGCAAGTGCCCCAGCTCCGCCAGGAGAAACCCAGCCAAGGTCTCCACCCCCGGCGTCCGTGGAAAACTCCACCGCAGCTGCGTCGTCAGGTCACGCAACGTCGTCGATCCATCCAGGACCATCACCCCGGCAAGATTCGGCAGCGCCGGCCGCGCATGAACATCAAACTCATCGTCCAGCTCGCCGACCACCTGCTCCAACACATCCTCCGCCGTCACCAGACCCACCGTCGACCCGAACTCGTCCACCACAATCGCCATCTGCCGGCGACGATCCTGAAATTCCTGAAGCAGCTCGACCGCCAGCTTCGTCTCCGGCACCACCGTCGCCTCGCGCATCACCTGGCGCACCGTCAGCCCCGACGCCCCACTCCCGCCCAACGCCAGCGACGTACTCCTGAAGTGCATTAGCCGCGAAACGTCCTTCGAATACAGGATCCCGATAATGTGCTCCGGCCCCAGCCCAGGGTCGTACACCGGCACACGCGAGTGCTGCTCCTCCACAATCCGCGCACTCGCCCGCTCGAGCGGCATGTCCGCCGGCAAGGAAAAGATTCTCCCTCGCGGTGTCATAATCTCGCGAACCACCACATGATTCAGCTCGATCGCCCGGTGAATCATCTCCTCCTGAAACTCCGGCAAAAGACCCATCTTGCGCGCGGAGGTCGCAATCAGCTTCATCTCCTCTGGCGAGTGCACCGCGCCCTCGCCCCGCAAAGGCGCCCGAAACAGCCGCAAAACCATCGTCGCCGAACCGTTCATCAACCGCACCGCCGGCCGCGTAATCCGGATAAACACGTCCATCGGACCCGCCACCGCCAGGGCAATCCGCTCCGCCCGCTGCAACGCCAGCGACTTCGGCACCAGCTCCCCCAGCAGCACCTCAAAGTACGTGATCACCACAAACGCCATAGCCACCGACGCAATCTCGATCACGCGCGTGTCGGTCCGCGCCACACCCAGGGCGTGGAGCGCGCGCACGAGCATCTCCGAGATCGCCGGCTCCCCCAGCCAGCCCAGCGCCAACGCCGCCAAGGTCACGCCGAACTGCACCGCGGGCAGGAACTCGTCGATGTTGTGCTTCAGCTGCAACACGGTCCGCGCACCCGTCCGGCCATGCGCGATCAACTGCTCAATCCGCGTCTCCCGAACGCTCACCAGCGCGAACTCGGCCGCAACAAAAAAGCTGTTGGCAAGTATGAAAAACGCCACCAGAATCCCGCGAAAAAGCACCCACTCCAGCATCACCATCAAGTCTAGCAGCGCTGCGAGGACGGCGGCGTCTGACCCCGCCAGACACAAAAATGCCCAGGCGCTGGTTGGCAGCCTGGGCAAATTGTTCTAGCGAGGTACGGTCGCAGCAAAGATGTCAGGCGATTACCTTGACGATGCTGCGGTCGATCGTATCCTTCGGCACAAAGCCGACAATCTGATCGGCAACCTTGCCGCCCTTAAAGAGCAACAGCGCCGGAATCCCGCGAATCCCGTAACGCGACGGCGTCTGGCTGTTCGAGTCGACATCCATCTTCATCACCTTCAACCGGCCCTGATAGGCCGACGCAACCTCATCCACCACCGGCGCGAGCGCACGGCACGGACCGCACCACGAAGCCCAGAAATCAACCAGCACCGGCGTCTCCGACTGCAACACTTCCTTCTCAAACGTCGCGTCGTTAACCTCTGTTACAAACTGTCCCGCCATCGTCTCTTCCTCTTTTCACTCGCGTTCTCATCGTTCAAGGGAACATCCCACAAACATAGTAGATGCCGCCCAGCGCTGGAGGGTTCAGCCCATCTGCCTTCGACTTCCCGAACGTGCCAAAAAGCGAACGCCCGGACCCCTGATAAAGGGGTCAACGGGCGCGCGTAGCAGCCCTCCCCAGAACTGGCTACATCGCAAGACTATGGCGAACGCGCAAAGCGGCAAAGCGATCTTAGGTAACTTGGCGCACCTCCAGACTAAGTTACTTCACCCCACCCGCTGAAATCCCGCCCGGCTGAACCTCGTGCCCCCCAGCAATCCCCGTCCAGACGACCTCCCCCAGCAGATCACCCGCCGCCCCGCGCACGGCCGCTTCCACCCGCTCCACCGCTGCCGTCTCCTCCACCACCACCAACACCGCCGGCCCAGCTCCGCTCAGCGCAAATCCCAACACACCAGCCTCCGCTCCCAATCCCTCCAGCGCCGGCAGCAATGGACACAGCTCTGCGCGGTACGGCTGGTGCAGACGATCCCGCATCGCTCCTCGCAACAGATCGCCCCGCCCCAACGCAAACGCCGCCACCAGCATCGCCGTCCCCTGCACATTCTCGACCGCATCCGCCCGGCTATACGCACTTGGCAGCACCGCTCGAGCGTCCCTCGTCGCCAGCCCAACGCGCGGCAGCGCCAGCATCAGCCGCCATGGCAACGCCCGCCCAAACGTCGCCGCGTCCACCCCAGACCTCTCCCCTCGCTGCATCGACACCGTCATCCCACCGAAAAAACACGCCGCAACATTGTCCGGATGCCCCTCCCGCGTGCACGCCTCCGCGAGCATCTGCCCATCCGTCCAACCCAACTCGCCAAAGTGGTTCGCCAGCAACACCCCAGCCAACAGCGCCGCCGCGCTCGATCCGCACCCCATCCCCAGCGGAATCTCGTTCTCAATCCGCAACCGCAACGCCGGCGCGGCCAGCCCCAATCCGCCCAGCACCTCCGTGTACGTCATCAGGACCAGGTTGTTCGCCACCGACCCGCACACCGCGGCATCCCGCCCTGTCGCTGAGATCTCCATCCGACCCGAGGTCGACAGCTCGGCCTCGATCGTCAGGTACAAACCCATTGCCAGCCCCACCGCATCGAACCCCGGCCCCAGATTTGCCGAGGTCGCCGGCAGCCGAAGCCGCACCGGCCCCACACCGCCCGCCGCCGCCAGACTCATGCCGTCACAGGCGTCTCAACCAGGCTCTCAATCGCTCGCAAGACGGTATCCAGCACCGGCTCCAGCACCATCGGCGGCTTCTGCAACAGACGATGCATCCCGCGCTCCGCCGTCGTCGCCTCCTCCGCTTCTTCGCTCCGGAGCAGGGCGTTCCGGTGATAGCTGATCGTGTACTCCGGATCCTTCAACGTATGGCCCGTCAGGAGCAGAACCACCCTCTCCTCGGGCAGGATCTTGCCTTGCCGCACCAGCTTTTTCAGCCCCGCCAGCGTCACCGCGCTCGCCGGCTCGCACCCGATCCCCTCCGCCCCAATCTGCGCCTTGGCCAGCGCGATCTCCTGCTCGGTCGCCTCCTCGCACCATCCGCCCGTCGCCTGGAGCACACGCACCGCCTTCCTCCACGAAGCCGGATTCCCAATCCGGATCGCACTCGCCCGCGTATCCGCCACCACCGGCTCAAGAGCCCGCCCACCCGTGTCCCGCATCGACTGAAACAGAGGGTTGGCCCCATGCGCCTGCACCACGCTGATCTTCGGCATCCGCGCGATCAGCCCCAGTTGCAGCAACTCCCGAAATCCCTTGCCCAGCGCCGCCCCGTTCGCCAGGTTCCCGCCCGGCACAAGCAGGTGCTCCGGAACCTGCCAGTCCATCTGTTCCATCAACTCAAACGCCGGCGTCTTCTGCCCCTCCAGACGGTACGGATTCACCGAGTTCAACAAATAAATCGGAAACCTCTGAATCAGCTCCGACAAAATCCGCACACAACCGTCGAAATCCGTCTTCAACTGCAGCGTAATCGCACCGTAGTCCATCGATTGCGACAGCTTTCCCCAAGCAATCTTTCCCTCAGGAATCAGCACAATCGACCGCAACCCCGCACGCGCCGCATACGCCGCCATCGAAGCTGAAGTGTTCCCCGTCGACGCGCACGCCACCCACTCATACCCGCGATCGACCGCCACCGACAACGCCGCCGTCATTCCCGTGTCTTTGAACGACCCCGTCGGATTCATGCCCTGGTGCTTGGCCAGCAACCACTCCACACCTGCGTCCGCCGCGGCCCGCGAGAGGTCGTACAACGGCGTATTCCCCTCGCGCAGCGTCACCGGATGCTCCGTGTCCTTAAGAATCGGCAGCAGATCGCGAAACCGCCACACCCCCGACTGGTCTGCCGCGAGCGAAGACGTCCTCCGCTCCTGCCAAAGCCATCGCAACGCACTCGCATTCGGCGGCAAGGCAGACCCCTGCGCGGAGGCGTCGCTCCAGGCATACTTCACCTCAAACAAACCGCCGCAGGAGACGCACCGAAAGTCGCTCGGCGCAACCTCCCCGGCAATCTCTGCCCTGCACTCAGTGCATCGAAGCTGATGTGACAGATCGCTCATCGCTCTTCCCAGCCTACCGCATGCCCTTCACGCGGCCAATCGTTTCCGCTGCTCTGCTCGCACTCGCGGTCCTCTTCGTCCCATCTCGGCACAGCTTGGCCCAAAAGCCTGCACAGCACACCGCGAGCAAAGAACTCCGTGTCGCCGCTGCCGCCGACCTCGAGCCCGTCCTCCCCGCCCTCGCCGAGCTCTACCGGCAAGCCACCGGAGTCAAACTCGTCATAAGCTACGGCTCCTCCGGCACCCTCACCACGCAGATCCTCAACGGCGCCCCCGTCGACCTCTTTCTCGCCGCCGACTTCACCTTCCCCGAACGCATCGTCGCCGCCGGCCTCACCGACGAGCGAGCACCGACGCCCTACGCCCGCGGCTCCCTCGTTCTGTTCACCCGCAAAGACTCGCCTCTTCAGCCGCTCAGCATGGAACGTCTGACCGACCCTCGCGTCCGCACCGTCGCCATCGCCGACCCCTCCCACGCCCCCTACGGCCGAGCCGCCGTCGCCGCCCTCCAGCAACTCAAACTCCTCGACACCGTCCAGCCCCACATCGTCACCGCCGAAAACGTCGCCCAGGCCGGCCAGTTCGCCGCCTCCGGCAACGCCCAGCTCGCCTTTCTCTCACTCACCCTCGCCATCTCCTCCAAGTACAAGGAGATCGGCACCTACGTCATGGTCCCCACCGTCTACCCCGAAATCCGCCAGTGCGCCGTCGTCCTCAAACGCTCCGACCGCCACCCCGAAGCGCAAGCCTTCCTCACCTGGCTCCTCTCCCCCACCGTCCAGGAACACCTCCCCGAGTTCGGCCTCCGCCCCATCCAGTAGCGCCGCTAAAAGCAATGACTGAAAACTGACCGGAAACCAGATCTGAGCCTGAACAAATCGATCCGTCTAGACTCGTACCCATGGACCCGCAGGCCCTCGTCCTCACCCTCCAGCTCGCCCTCACCACCACGCTCCTCCTTCTGCTCCTCGCGATCCCCGTCGCCTGGTGGCTGGCGAGCGGCAACACCCTCCCCCGCGCCTTTGTCCAGACTCTGGTCGCCCTCCCTCTCGTCCTCCCACCCACCGTCCTCGGCTTCTATCTTCTGGTCAGCCTCGGCCCGCTCACCGCACCCGGCCGCCTCCTCACGAGCCTCCTCGGCCACACCCTCGCCTTTAGCTTCGCCGGCCTCGTCGCCGGATCCCTCATCTACAGCCTCCCCTTCGCCGTCCAGCCCCTCGTCGCCGGCTTCTCCAGCATCGACAGGAGCTACACCGAAGCCGCCGCCGGCCTGGGCGCCAGCCCCTGGCGCATCTTCCGCACCCTCGTTCTCCCGCTCAGCCACCGCTCCCTGCTCACCGCCGCCCTCCTCACCTTCACCCACACAGTCGGCGAGTTCGGCGTCGTCCTCATGCTCGGCGGCAACATCCCCGGCCACACCCGCACCCTCTCCATCTCCCTCTTCGACCTCGTCGAAGAAGGCAACTACACCGCCGCAAACCGCACCGCTCTCCTTCTACTCGCCGCCTCCTCCGCCGCCCTCTTCCTCATCTACCTCCAGCCCGCCCTCCGGCCGTCGCGCCCAACCAACCCAGGCCCCCTCCTTGGCTAGTCCCAACTCCGTCCCTACAGACCTCCCATCTGGGCCACCGCATCTCCGCCTCTCCCTCCAACACCAGCAAGGCGCGCTCGCCCTCGACGTCCACGCCACGCTCGCCGCCCCCTGGACCGTCCTCTTCGGCCCCTCCGGCAGCGGCAAAAGTACCATCCTCCGCATCCTTGCCGGCCACCTCAAGCCCCACCACGCCCACATCGAAATCGGCCCAGACCTCCACACCCTCGTCGACACCCGCCGACACCTCTGTCCCCCACCCCACCTGCGCCCCATCCGCGGCGCCGGCCAAACCCCGCACCTCTTCCCCCACCTGTCCGTCCGCGAAAACCTCCTCTACGGAGTCCCGCACCGAACCCCACCGCAAGACCCCGAAGCTCTCCTCCCCGAGATCCTCGACCTCTTTCAGCTCACCCCCAGCCTCGGCAACCGGCCCGCAAACCTCAGCGGCGGAGAAAAACAACGCGTCTCCGTCGCCCGGACGCTCCTCTCCGCCATCACCACCCCCACCCTGCTCCTCTTGCTCGACGAGCCGTTCGCCGGCCTCGACCTCCACCTCCGCGACCACCTCCTCACCCACCTCCCACACCTCACCCGCCGCTTCAGCATCCCCGTCCTGTCCGTCACCCACGACGTCTCCGAACCCTTCCTCCTCGACGCCGAAGTCCTCCGCCTCACCGACGGCCGCATCACCGCCCAGGGCCCCGCCGGACAGGTCCTCGCCCACGACCGAGCCCGCCTACTGCAAACCCTCACCGCAAACACACGTCCCAAACTCTAAACCCGCACCGCCGCACTCTCCGCCTCCACCGGCTCCTGCTCCAGCCAGACCCCGAACCTCCGATCCACCTCCGCTCGGATCGCATCCCGCAACGCGTACACCTCCGCCGCCGTCGCCCGCCCGCTCCAGTTCGTCAGCGCCAGCGAGTGCCGCGTAGACACCCCCGCCCCACCCATCCGGAACCCCTTCCCAAAGCCCGCCCGCTCCACCAACCACGCCGCCGACAGCTTCACCATCCCCACCTCGCCACCCGGCCAATGCGGAACCGCCCCCACCCCTGTCTCTGCCACCACCTTCTCCAGCACCGCCCCGCCCACCACCGGATTCTTGAAAAACGACCCAGCGCTCCGCGAATCCGGATCCCCCGCCCTCACCACCATTCCCTTCCCTGCTCGGATCTCCCGCACCGCCTCAGACACCTCGGTCGGCGACGGCCGCGCACCCTCGCCAAACCACCGTCGCAGGTCGGCATACTTCAGCTCCGGCACACGCCCGCGATGGAACCGAAACCGCACCCGAGTCACCAGATACCGCCCCCGCTCCGCCCGATTGAAGACACTTCCGCGATACTGAAACCCACACTCCGCCGCCCCCATCTCCACAAACTCGCCCACCCGCAGATCCAACGCCCGCACCGACACAATCGTCTCCGACACCTCCTGCCCATACGCCCCCACATTCTGGATCGGCGTCCCTCCCGTCATCCCAGGAATCCCCGCCAGGCACTCCACCCCGCTCAGCCCCGCCCGGCACACCTCTGAGACAAACCCATCCCAATCCACCCCCGCAGGCACGTCATACTCCACCCACCCGACGCCCTCCCGCAAACCCATCTCCCCACCGATCCCCAGCCGCACGGCCAACCCATCAAACCCTGCATCCCCCACCAGGAGATTGCTCCCACCCCCAAACGGCAGCACCCGCAGCCCCCGCTCCCGCGCCCAACGCACCGCTTCCACGAGCTCCGCCTCATCCCGGACCTCCGCAAAATACCGCGCCGCCCCGCCCACACCAAACGTCGTCAGCGGCCCCAACAGGACCCCCTCCCGCACCTCCAATCCAGCACCCTCTCCCTCGGCCACGCTTTGCACGACCTCAGCCTATACCACCCCCGCACGCGTCCGCACCCATCCCGCACACAGGCCAGTGGGCGTATCCTCAGCCTGCATGTCCCACCACCCCAAACAGCTCGACCACCTCACCGTCGACGAACTCGCCGCCCACTGCTTCGGCTGCGGCGCCGCCAATCCCCAGGGCCTCCACCTCCGCTTCACCGTCCACACCCAACCACCGCCCGGCGAACACGAGATCACCGCCACCGCCACCGTCCAACTCACCGAACTCCACCAGGGCCCGCCCGGCTACATCCACGGCGGCATCATCTCCACCCTGCTCGACGAAGCCATGAGCAAGCTCAACCGTCCCCTCGGCCTCCTCGCCATGACCCGCCACATGTCCGTCGACTACCTCCGTCCCGCACCGCTCCACACCCCCCTCACCCTCACCGCCCGCCACCTTCGTCGCGAAGGCCCCCGCAAACTCTTCCACACCGCCGACCTCCTCGCCCCCGATGGCACACCGCTCGCCCACGCCGAGGCCCTCTTCCTGGCCATCGACCCGAGCCTGCTCCAAAGCCGTCCACCCTCGTCCAAATCCCACATCCAACAACCCCCCACCCAAGTAAGTGATATCATCGCCTAGTAAAGCGATATCAGAGGTGCTCTCATGCGTACACTCGTCGACATCCCCGAAGCCGACCTCGACCTCCTGAACCAACTCAGCAAATCTCAAAAGATCTCCCGCGCACAGCTCGTCCGCAACGCAATCTCCACCTACGTAGATCCGCACAGACCTCTGCAAGAGATGCCCGGCTTCGGTCTCTGGGCCGATAATCCAGTCGACGGCCTCGAATACCAACGGAAGATCCGCAGCGAATGGGACTAGGAGTCCTCTTCGACAGCAACATCGTCATCGACTTCCTCAGCGGCAATCCTGCCGCTAACCTTCAGATCCAGCAAGAGCGCGAACGTGCAATCAGCCTCGTCACCTGGATCGAAGTCATGGTCGGGGCAACAAACGAGCGCGAAGCCGAAACCCGCACCGTGCTCGAGCGCTTCAACATCCTCCCCATCACCACCGACATCGCGGAGCGCGCCGTCCACCTTCGCCGAGAGCACCGGCTCAAGCTCCCCGACGCTCTGATCCTGGCCACCGCCGAAGTTCAGGACTACCTCCTGCTCACCCGAGACATCCGCGACTTCCCCCAACCTCACACCCACGTGCACTTTCCCTATCAGCTATCGTCGCCCGAACCGTAACTCCATCGCCCCGGTGGCGTGCTCCCTCGCTGAACTTAGTACAATTGAGATACAGCTCCGAAAGCACAACCGCCCAGACGACGGTTTCACTCCGGCCAAAGTCAAACATTTTCAGGAGACGTTACACATCTGCCTGCTGGAACAACGCTAGAGCAATGGAGGTATTGGCATAGAGGGCATCTGCCCTTTTGTTGTCATTCCCGAAGGGAATCTGCTGTTGTTCTTGCGGCTGTTGTTCTTCACATCCCACCTAATTCGCTCTAAATTACTGATTCTAGATATTTTGGATCTAAGTGTATGTGTTTTCAATATTTTACGTAGATCTACCCGGCCTAACCTCAACAAAAATAAGGTATTTACAGCAATGCATACCCCCGGGGGGGATATCCGGCGGCCTGCACCAGGAACTGCTAAGCTGAACTGTCAGCAAGAATCACAGACAGAATCCTACAGGTACCAGCGTCAGGAGACACCATGAGCGATCACACCTCGAACGGAAACGGCAGCCACAGCCCTAACGGCAACTTCAGCTCGGCCGGCCTGCGCCTCAAAACCGGTCTCGCCGAGATGCTCAAAGGCGGCGTCATCATGGACGTCACCACAGCCGCCCAGGCCGAGATCGCCGAGCGTGCCGGTGCCGTCGCCGTCATGGCCCTTGAACGCGTGCCGGCGCAGATCCGCGCCGAAGGCGGCGTCGCCCGCATGGCCTCCGTCGCCGTCATCCGCGAGATCATGGGCGCCTCCTCCATCCCCGTCATGGCCAAGGCACGCATCGGCCACTTCGTCGAAGCCCAGGTGCTCCAGGAGCTCGGTGTCGACTTCATCGACGAATCCGAAGTCCTCACACCCGCCGATGAGAGTCACCACATCGACAAGCACGCCTTCACCACGCCCTTCGTCTGCGGCGCGAAAGACCTCGGCGAAGCCCTCCGCCGGATCGGCGAAGGCGCCGCCCTCATCCGCACCAAAGGCGAGCCCGGCACCGGCGACGTCATTCACGCGGTCAAGCACATGCGCCAGATCGTCTCCGAGATGCGCGCGCTCACCGTCCTCGACGAAGCAGAGCTCTACGCCGCCGCCAAGGACCTCCGAGCCCCGCTCGAGCTCGTCCGCATGGTCGCCAAATCCGGCAAGCTCCCAGTCCCCAACTTCTCCGCCGGCGGCATCGCCACCCCGGCCGACGCCGCCCTCGTCCGCCAGCTCGGCGCCGAAACCGTCTTCGTCGGCTCCGGAATCTTCATGTCCGACAGCTACAACTTCGCTCCGCCCGCCGAGGCCGAGAGCCGCGCCCGCGCCATCGTCCGAGCCACCACCCACTTCGACGACCCCAAGGTCCTCGCCGAATGCTCGGCCGAGTGCACCGGCGCAATGAAGGGCCTCGCCGTCGCGACCCTCGACAAGGAACACATGATGCAGAACCGAGGCTGGTAAAACCGAGTTCCCTCCATCGAGCAACAGCAACGTTTCATCGCAGCTACTTAGCACGTAAAATCACTTCATGCCTCCGCTTAGAGTCGGCGTCCTGGCCCTTCAGGGTGCCTTTGACGTGCACGCCAGCATGCTCCGGGAGCTCGGCGCTGAAGCCATCCTCGTCCGCAAGCCCGAGCAGCTCGACGGCCTCGACGGTCTCGTGCTTCCTGGAGGAGAGTCAACGACGCTCCTGAAACACCTTGAGCGCGACGGCTTCTTCGACGTCCTTAACAACTTCGTTCACACCAAACCGGTCTTTGGAACCTGTGCGGGCTCGATCCTGCTCGCCGACAAAGTCTCGAACCCGACCCAGCGCTCCTTCAGGGCGCTCGACATCTCGGTCGAGCGCAACAGCTACGGCCGACAGATCGACTCCACCATCCTGCTCACGCCAACCAGCCTCCCCGGTCCGCCGATGGAGATGGTCTTCATCCGCGCGCCCCGCATCACCCGCACCGGAGACGGCGTCCAGACACTAGCGGAGCGCGACGGGAGCCCCGTCCTCGTCCAGAGCGGCAAGCTCCTGGCCGCCACCTTCCACCCGGAGCTCTCAACCGACACACGCATCCACCAGCTCTTCCTTGATCTCATCCGAGAAGACGGCGGAAGTGCGAGGAACGGACATCCATGAAGCTTCTGATGAAGCAAAAAAAAGGTCTCGGCAATCAGCTATTTCAGTACGCCGCGGGTCTCTATTTTGCGCGGCACTACAACGCGAGCCTTACGGTACTTCGCGAACCCGACCACCTTGCCGTCTCGTTTGGTCAGCCGAGGGCATTTTTGCTTTCAAGATTTTCGATCCAGGCCGAGGTGCGAGATTGGACGCCGCGCGACCGCCTGATGTGTTCCACCGCTCCGAGCAAGCGGCCGGTGGCGGCTTTGGCTCGAGCCGTCACGCGAACGGAGGTGTTCCGGCAGGACTATCTCACGGACCGGATCTTTGTGCCGACGCTTCCGCTGTCAAAGCGGACGGAGGTCGCGTACCTTGAAGGATTCTTTCAGGCCTATCCTTACGCCGAAGCGGTGGAGGAGCAGCTGCGGTCGGAGCTGAGATTTCGGGACGCGCCTTCCGCCGAAAACCTTGTCGTGCTGGACCGGATCAAAGCGAGCGAGACTGCGGTTTCGCTCCACATGCGCCGCGGCGACTACACCGTGATCTACGGCGGTCGCGATGCTCTGCCGGTCCGTTACTACGAGAACTGTATCGAAGCGGTGCACGAGCACGTGGCGAAACCGACGTTCTTTGTCTTCTCCGACGACATTGCCTATGCACGCGAGAACTTGCCACAGAGCGAACGTCTGGTCTTTGTTGAGCACAACGATCAGTTGAACGCGCACGAGGATCTTCGCCTGATGTCTGCCTGTCGGCACCACATCATTGCCAACAGCACCTTTTCATGGTGGGGAGCTTGGCTCAACCCCGATCCCGCAAAGCACGTCTACGCTCCGGATCGTTGGCTCGACCCAGCGGTTCCCTACACAGACCTCATGCCACCCAGTTGGAGGTGCATCTCCACGCACTGACAGTTGGAGGCTTTCTCTCCCGAGCCATGTTTGCGCTTTTTACGAAGCCAAGACAGAGCTTGAAACGAACGGCTATTCTGCTTGTGTGGAGACTCTCTCCAACACGGTTGGCGGGGCCGTTCTGGCCGCACCGGTCTCCCGGTTCTGGCATCTGCCTGGAAACGCCAGCGCTCACGGAACTGCACTCGATCAGCATCTGCTCCTCAACCTCTGGATCCTGCTCGCTCTCGCGACGCTCGCGCACGCGATCCTGCTCACTGGCCTGGCTATCCGTCGCGCTCCTGAAGCTAGATCGGACCAATACCACCGCGCGTGGATCGAGTACATCCCGCTTGCCGCTGTAACGGTTCTATTCGCTGCGTTGGCGCTTCGTGCGGAGCGGCTGTGGGCGGAGACGCGCTACACCGGAGCATCGCCGACCGCGCTCCAGGTGGAAGCGACTGGGATGCAGTTCGCGTGGTACTTCCGATATCCAGGGCCAGACGCCGCCTTCGGCCGGCTCGATCCCGCGCTAATCGACGCCGGAGCAGGAAACCCGCTCGGCCTCGACCCCGCGGATGGCCACGGCGCGGACGACCTCGTTCGCTCCGAGCTCGTTCTCCCTGCAGGTCGCGAAGTCGACCTCACGCTGCGCGCCCAGGACGTCATCCACGGCTTCGCTGTCCCGGAGTTGCGGGTCAAGCAGAATGCCGTTCCTGGACAGCCGCTCCACATCCACTTCACACCAACGGTTGCAGGCACGTACGCAATCCTCTGTACGCAACTATGCGGCCTTGGCCACTACCGCATGAACGCCCAGATGCGCGTCCTCTCGCCGGCAGCATACGCCGCGTGGAGCACATCCCAGCTCAGGTCGAGCACACCTCAAGCACGAGTGAAACCATGAAGGGACAGGTCTCGAAGCCGCACCGTACAGGCTTATCCGTGACGCGGCGTGTCTTCACCACAGACCACCATGTGATCGGCCTCGAGTACCTGCTGCTCGCAGGTGTGGCTGTCGTCATCGGCACGGTACTGTCTCTGCTGATGCGGGCGCACCTGACATGGCCCGAGTGGAGCATTCCGTTGCATGGTCCAGTCCTCCCCGAGGACTATCTCGCACTCGTCACGATCCATGGAACGCTGATGCTGTTCTTTGTCCTAACGACAGCGCCACAGAGCGGCTTCGGAAACCTGATCCTGCCCGCGCAGATCGGCAGCCGAACGATGGCGTTGCCTCTGCTGAACGCACTGAGCTTCTGGCTGACCGCTCTCTCCCTTGTAGTTCTGCTCTCCTCCACCTTTGTGCCTGGAGGAAGTCCGATCTCGGGGTGGACGGCCTACCCACCGCTCTCGGCGGTGGCGTCGGCCGGACCTGGGCAGGCGTTAGGCATGGACTTGTGGCTCGTCTCGATCGGCCTCTTCTCCGTCGGCTCGTTCATGTCCTCCGTCAACACCCTGGTCACGATCATCCGGCTTCGCTGCGACGGCATGACGTGGGCACGTCTACCGCTTACCGTCTGGGCGTGGTTCACCGCCGCCCTGCTCAGTCTGCTCGCGTTCTCCGTGCTTCTGGCTGCCCTCGTGCTGCTGTTCTGCGACCGGCACGCCGGTACTTCGTTCTTCGTGCCGACAGGGGATCTGGTGAACGGCACACTCCACGCGGCGGGACATCCTGGCAACGGCTCTCCTCTCCTTTGGCTGCATCTCTTCTGGTTCTTTGGACATCCGGAGGTCTACATTGCCATTCTGCCTGGGATGGGCCTGACGTCGATGCTGCTGGCGAACTTCAGCCGGCGACGGGTATTTGGCTACCGGATCATGATCCTGACGACGCTTTTGATCGGGGTACTGGGGATCCTGGTTTGGGGGCACCACATGTTTGTCGCCGGTCTGAATCCCTTCGCTGGGACTGCCTTCTCGATCTCGACGATTGCGATCGCGATTCCAGCGGCTGCCAAGGTGTTCTCGTGGCTGGCGACGACCTGGCGCTCGCGCCCTCGGTACAGCTCGGCGATGTTGTTTTCGCTTGGCTTTGTGTCGCTGTTTGTTACGGGTGGGCTGTCGGGGCCTATTCTGGCGCAACCTATTCTCGATCAGTATCTCCACAACACCTTTTTTGTGGTGGGTCACTTTCACCTGATCATGGGGATGGCGGGGGTGTTTGGAGTGTTTGCGGGGACTTACTACTGGTTTCCGCTCTTGACCTTGGCGAGTGGAGGGCGGGGGCGGCTTATGGGCGAGCGCCTCGGGCGGTGGCACTTCTGGCTTACGATCACGGCCGCGTATGCGACGTTTCTGCCGATGCATCTGGCGGGGCTGGCGGGTGAGCCGCGGCATTATGCGCAGCTTTCGGGGCTTCCCACGGCAGCGGCCAATAGCTTGCTTGCGCCGACGCTGCACATCAACACGCACATCACCTATGGCGCGATGTGCCTGGTTGGAGCGCAGATTATCTTCCTCTACAATCTTGCGCGGAGCTGGCGATCCGGGGAGGTGGCACCGGGGAATCCTTGGTCTGCGACCACGCTCGAGTGGCACCCGGGTCTTGCACCGAGATCGGCTCGAGCTTCATCCGATGGAAAGATCAGCGTGTTCCGCGCACCTTGCCAGTACACCGACGAGGCATTCTTCTCACAGTGGGAGCTTGAGGCTGCGCCGATCGGGAAACGGGAGTAGTCTCTCTCTAGCGTGCACGCCAAAGGGGCCCTTTATGCCTGCTATCCTTACGCCGAATGATGTAGATCGCGATCGAAAACGTCGCCTAGAGGACCACGACAACGGCTCCGGCAGGCGGCCGCCGACGGATAAGCGGACCGGGGGCGGCGGGGACAACGAGAACTGGAACAACCGGCCGCAGGGGCGCCGGGGACCGCGGGAGAAGCTGGGCCGGTACCGTCTGGCTCTGTTCTTCGCTCTGGCCGGCGACCTGATGTTCTTTGTGGCGCTGGTGAGTACGTTCTTTGTGACGCAGGCGAGCGGGCACATCGATGCGTACAACCAGTACATCAATGAGTGGCTGCCGACGGCGATACCGCCGATCCTGTGGCTGAACACGGCGGTGCTTCTGCTTTCGTCGGTCTCGATCGAGATCGCCCGGAGACGGATGTTTCACGAGAAGTTTGTGATGGAGGAGTGGTTTGGTCTGGGGCGGCCGACCTCTCGACGGGCGATGCCGTGGCTGGTGGTGACGGTGTTGCTTGGATTCCTGTTCCTCGCGGGGCAGGCGATTGCCTGGAAGCAGCTCTCGGTGCAGCATGTCTTTTTCGCTTCCAACCCATCGAGTCACTTCTTTTACCTCATTACTTACGCTCACGCCATCCACCTGTTCTTGGGGATTGGCGGGTTGATGATGGCGCTGACCGGGCTGGTGGTGTCGCGTCAGATGGAGACGCGGCAGATCATGGTCGATTGCTCGGCCTGGTACTGGCACTCGATGGGGATCCTGTGGGTGTTTCTGTTTGGTCTGCTCGCGTTTTTCCAGTGAGGCTTCGGACCTTTGTCGTGGCTGGGGCGCTCCTTTGCGCGGCTGTGTGTGGTCGGGCCCAGGGGTGTGCTCAGTGCCGGGACAATACGGCGGCGACTCCGGTGGCTACGCAGCGAGCGTACCGGCGGGCGATTGTGCTGCTGGGAGGGACGGCCAGCGGCGTGTTTGGGGCGACACTGCTGGTGTTTCGGCGGGAGCGGCGATAGGTCTCCACCCCCCCCCACACCCCATCTGTTTTGGTCTAAAATATTGGAAACGTGGGACTTAGATCTGGATCTCGATCCGTCCCGTGCTGGGAGATCCTGTTTTTTGATATGTGATAGACCGGTAAAATACCATTTCTAAATGACTTAGAGCTGAGATTCCTGGCTGCGCATGGGTCTTTGTAGCTGCTCCTATTTCTATTGTAAGGAGAGCAGCGAGAGATTGCGCCAGGGTTTACAGCTTTCCTTTGGGGTGGTGAGGAAGCTGCAGGTCTCTCCGCTTCGGCCTGCGGCCTTCGGTCGAGATGACAAAGTTCCTGGGCTGCGCGAGAGCGGTTCGCGCGTGTCCGCGCGAATACCCCACCCTGCACGACGGTGAGACTGTCGCGGAGGATGGGGCACCCGGGTTTAGTGGAGATGACTGGTGTACCGCGACAGCGGATTCCCTTCGGGAATGACAACTAGAAGGGCAACGGCAAGGGCAACTACAACTGCAACTACAGGGGTCCTTCGCTTTGCTCAGGATGACGGCGGTGGAACAAGCAACG
>CAXTYQ010000069.1:0-18100 GCA_964248505.1 uncultured Acidobacteriaceae bacterium | reverse complement strand
CGGGGCGCGTCTTTGACGTGTCCCTGACGGAGCTCGAAGCGACGGGGATGCCGGCGGCCGCGGCGCAGTTCTGCTTTGACGGACGGGCGCGGGAGGTCGCCGAGGAGGAGATGAAGCGGGTTGGGGAGACGGGCGGCGTCCTCGTGACGCGCGAGGAAGAGGTGTACCCGGGAGGTCTGCTCGAGATCTACGATCCGCCGCCGGTGCTGTGGGTGCGCGGCGACCTCGATCTGCTGAATCGGCCGATGATCGCTGTGGTGGGGACCCGGCACCCGACACCCTACGGGACGGGGATGGCGGAGATGCTGAGCCGGGAGCTGGCGCGGCGCAAGCTGGTGATCGGCAGCGGGATGGCGCGCGGTGTGGACACGTCCGCGCACAAGGGGGCGCTCGCCGCGGGAGGCCGGACCCTGGCCGTCTGGGGAACTGGGATCGATGTGATCTATCCGAAGGAGAACAAGCGGCTGGCGGAGGAGATCGTGGGGAGCGGTGGGACGATCGTGAGTGAGTTTCCGATGGGGACGTTTCCGGCGCCGCAGAATTTCCCCCTGCGCAATCGTGTTCTGAGCGGAATGAGCGTCGGCGTTCTGGTGATCGAGGCGGGCGAGCACTCGGGCACGCGGATCACGGCGCGGTGCGCAATGGAGCAGAATCGGGATGTGTATGCGGTGCCGGGCAACGTGACCAACGCGAATGCATGGGGGCCGAACACGCTGATCAAGCAAGGGGCCAAGCTGACGGCGACGTGGGAGGATATCTGGGAGGATCTGCCCAGCCAGGTGCGACTGGCGCTCGAAGACGAGATCGACGCCGAGCGGGCCGCGCAGGGTGGGACCGATGAATCGAACGGCGCGGCGAGTGCATCCTTATTTAACGTAGTGCCGGAGTCTGACGGCGAGCGAATGGTCTTAGGCCGGCTTCGGCACGATGAAACGGTGCAGCTCGATCTGTTGATTGAGGGTCTGGAAGGCGAGATGGGGTCGGCGGAGATCTTCACCGCATTGTTTGAGCTGGAGCTCGCGGGGCGGATTCGGCAGATGCCGGGAAAGAATTATCTGCGAACGTTTTAGGATCTGAAACGTCCGCGCGGATCTCTGGCGAGGGTTCCGTGGCAGTTTTCAGATGTCCGTTGCCTGCAGCCGAAATTGCCTCTGCAGGCGAGCGCTTTGCACCGATGCAGGGCCGGTTTCACCTTTGATCGTCTGCTCCGTCTATCTTGCTTACATAAGTGCTTGGGCGGGTCCAAAACGGGATTTTGCCAGAGAGCAGGTTTGACTTTGCTCTGGCGGGGCGTGGTAGGGTGTGCCTGATTGGTTGCGTGAGGACGGGTTTTCTCCAGCGTGTCTGGAGTTGAAGGGAACGGATGAGCAAATCATTGGTGATCGTGGAGTCGCCGGCAAAGGCAAAGACGATCAATAAGTATCTCGGCAGCGACTATATTGTGGAGGCTTCGCTGGGCCACATTATGGACCTGCCGAAGAACGATATCGGGGTGGAGTTGAAGCGGCGGACGTTTGCGCCGACGCTGATTGTGTCTCCTGGAAAGGAGAAGGTGGTGGACCGGCTGAAGAAGCTCGCGTCCAAGGCGGACGCTGTGTTTCTGGCGCCCGATCCGGATCGCGAGGGGGAGGCGATCGCGGCGCACCTGAAGATGCAGCTGATCGGGTCGGTGAAAAAGGGCTCGAAGCTGCAGCGCGTGACGTTCAACGAGATCACGCAGAAGGCGGTGAAAGCGGCGTTTTTGAACGCTCGCGAGGTAAATGAGAATCTGGTGGACGCGCAGCAGACGCGGCGTGTGCTGGACCGGTTGGTGGGCTACCAGATCTCTCCGCTGCTCTGGGATAAAGTGCGGCGCGGCTTGAGTGCAGGCCGGGTGCAGACGGTCGCGTTGCGGCTGATCGTCGACCGGGAGCGGGAGATCAACGCGTTTGATCCGGTCGAGTACTGGACTGTGGATGCTTTGCTATCGCCGGATGCGCAAAAGTCCGGAGGTTCGGAGTTTACGGCGCGTCTGGTGGGCGTCGCGGGGTCGCCGATCCGGGTCGCGAATGGGGTTGGTCCGGACGGCAAGGAGCAGTTTCTCGCAAACGCGCTCGCGGACAAAGCAGCGGTCGACGAGGTGATGGGGGATCTGGAGCGGGCGAGCTGGCGGGTGCGGTCGGTCGAGCGGCGAGAGCGACGGCAGAATCCGAAGGCGCCGTACACGACCAGCAAGCTGCAGCAGGACGCGGCGGGGCGATTGGGGTTCAACGTCCGGCGCACGATGGGCGTGGCGCAGCGGCTGTACGAAGGCGTCGAGATCGGAGCCGAGGGGACGGTCGGTCTGATCACGTATATGCGCACCGATTCGACGCGCATGAGCCCGGATGCGATCGCCGAGGTGCGGGATTGGGTGGCTGCGAAGCTGGGCGATCGCTACCTGCCGGCGAAGGAGAATGTCTACAAGACGAAGTCGGACGCGCAGGACGCGCACGAGGCGATCCGTCCGACGCACATGGCGTTTGTTCCGGAGGAGATCCGGCGGTATCTGAGCGATGAGCAGTTTCGGCTGTACAAACTGATCTGGGAGCGCGCGGTTTCAAGCCAGATGATGCCGGCTGTCTTCGACCAGACGACGGTCGAGATCGACGCCGGGGTGGACAAGCGGAGCTACGACTTCCGGACGACAGGAAGCGTGTTGAAGTTCGACGGCTGCTTGCACTTTGACGAGCAGACCAAGCGCAGCCGTGCGCAGAGGGATGCGAAGGCAACGGCAGCTGGGGTGGTGGAGGACCGGAAGAACGCGGCCGCGAGCGCGGACGGCGATGATGGCGTTGAGGCGGCCAAGGACGCGACGAGCGAGGATGGGTCGGCCGACCGGAGATTGCCGGCCCTGGCCGATGGGCAGGCGCTCGGTTGCAACCGTCTGGATCCGCAGCAAAAGTTTACCCAGCCACCGCCGCGCTACAACGAGGCGAGCCTGGTGAAGACGCTCGAGGAGAAGGGGATCGGTCGGCCTTCGACCTATGCCTCGATCATCACGACGATTCAGGAGCGGGATTACGTCAAAAAGATCGCGGCCAAGCTGATTCCGACGGAGATCGGGATGGTGGTGACGGATCTTCTGGTGAAGAACTTTCCGTATATCTTCGACTTTGCGTACACGGCCAAGCTCGAAGGCGAGCTGGACGCGGTCGAAGGGGGCGAGGAGCTCTGGACCAACCTCCTGTCCGGTTTCTACGACCACTTCGAAAAAGAGTTGAAGGTCGCCGAGCACGACATGGAGGACGTAAAGCGCAAGGAAGAGAAGACGGCGGAGACGTGCGAAAAGTGCGGCAGCCCGCTCGTTCTGAAGTGGGGCAAGTTTGGGAGCTTCTACGCGTGCAGCAACTTTTCGAAGGCGAAGCCGGTGGTGATCGCGGCGGGTCCGTGGAAGAAGGACTCGAAAGCTGTGATCAAAAAGGTGCTGAAGTCATTTCACTTTCCGATGGTGATCAAGGCCTTGACCGAGGACGTGACGGGCTACTCGAAGGAGGTGGGCGACGCAAAGGAGATGCTGGCCGCGGTGGCAGAAGCGGCGCCGAAGGGCAAAAAGGTGGTTGCCGAGGCGGTCAGCTGCGACTTCACCAAGGAGAACTACGCCGCCAAGCCGGACCTGACGGCGCCGGACGCACAGGACGGCGAGACGGAGGAGGAGTTCTGCGACAACTGCGGCCGCGTGATGGTCTTGCGCAACGGACCGTGGGGGCCGTTTATGAGCTGTCCGGGGTACAACGAGGACCCGCCGTGCAAGACGATCCGGAAGCTGACCCAGAAGGTGCAGCAGAAGCCGCCGGTGCAGTTGGACGAGTCGTGCCCGAAGTGCGCTCGGCCATTGCTGCAGAGGGATGGGCAGTATGGCGAGTTCATCTCATGCTCGGGCTACCCGAAGTGCAAGTACATCAAGCAGGATCTGCTGGACGTGAAGTGCCCCAAGGATGGCGGCGACATTGCCGTCCGCAAGACCAAGCGAGGCGACACGTTTTACGGCTGTGTCCACTATCCAAAGTGCGACTTTGCCTCGAATTTGAAGCTGGTGGACGAGCCTTGTCCGAAGGGCAACAGCCCGTATCTGCTTGAATATGCGAACACCGAGGGGACGTATCTGGTGTGTCCGCACAACCTTGAGTTCTTGCCGAAGAAGCGCAAGCGCAAGGGTGCGCCGGAGGTGGAGCCTGAGCCGACGCTGACGTGCACCTATGAACGAAAGATCGGGCCACCGCCGCCGGCGAAGAAGCCGGAGCTGGTGGTACCGGACCCTGAGCAGACGCGGCCGCTTGTCGAGAGTGTGGCCTAGAGAAACTTAGCGGGCGTCGTCGCAATTGGTCAGAGCGGAGAAGGTCGTCAGATCTGCCCCGGTTCGTCTGGGGGACTCTTCTCTGTTACAAATGGTCTAAGCGACGGTGCTCTCAGGCCGGTCGCTGATGCGTAGGTGATGGTTGAACAGTCAGCCGTATGTCCACGAGAAGGAAGCAGGTTAGAGCTATGGCAAAGGCAATCTGGAATGGTCAGACACTGGCCGAAAGCGAGACGTTTGAGACGGTAGAGAACAACATTTACTTTCCGGAGGAGGCGGTGAAGCGGGAGTTTTTCCGGCCGAGCTCGACCACCTCGAACTGTCCGTGGAAGGGGCAGGCGCGGTATTACAACCTCCTGGTTGACGGGCAGGAGAACCCGGACGCCGCCTGGTATTATCCCGACCCGAAACCGGCGGCGCGCAACGTAAAGCACCACGTAGCGTTTTGGCGCGGGGTTGAGGTCACAAGCTAAGGGCGAGCTCAGACCCCGGCCGGAGCTCGTTTGAACTTCTTTGCCCAAGGCGTGAACGGTGGTGGCGCATGGCGTTCGAGACCCTGTTGATCTCTGACGACGGCTCGGTGCGGACCATCACGTTGAACCGGCCCGAGCGGCGCAATGCGATGACGCCTGAGATGCAGGACGATCTCATCCGGGCGTTCGGGGAGGCGGCAAAAGATACGGCGGTCCGGGTGGTTGTGCTGGCCGGGGCGGGGCAGAGCTTCTGCGCGGGCCTCGATCTCGGGAGCCTGCGCGCGCTGCTGGACAGATCAGAGACGGAGTCGGCGTCCGATGCGCGGCGCATCGCGGATCTATTTCGGACGCTGTATGAGCTGCCGAAACCGACCGTTGCCGTGGTCCATGGGGCGGCGATCGCGGGTGGGACGGGGCTGGCGACGATCTGCGACTTTACCCTGGCCGCGCCCGAGACGAAGTTCGGCTATACCGAGGTGCGAATCGGGTTTGTGCCGGCGATCGTGTCGGCGTACCTGGCGCTCCAGGTAGGCGACAAGCGGTCGCGATCGCTGCTGTTGTCCGGGCGGTTGTTCGCGGCCGAGGAGGCGCTGGGGCTGGGTCTCGTCTCGGAGATCTGTCCGGCGGAGCGGCTGACGGACCGTGCGCGGGAGCTTGCGGAGGAGTTGCTCCGGAACAGCTCGGAGGCAATGGCCGCTACGAAACGCTTGCTGGCACAGCAAAATCGCGAGTGGCTGGACGGGGCTGTCCGATGGGCGATCGAGGCGAGCGCGCAGGCACGATCGACGGCCGATTTTCGCGAGGGGATCTCGGCGTTTCTCGAAAAGCGGCGACCGGTCTGGGAATAGTGGTGGTGAGGTCGGCTTGGGGCATGGCGGCGCTCTGAGATCGTCTGATCTGGCCTGAACCGCTTTGCGCCTTTCCTTCGGTAGACTGGCCGTATGGGCAATCAGGCGGGCGAGACGTTGGTGGGTGAGGCGCGGGTGCGTGTGCGGTACGCGGAGACGGACCAGATGGGGGTGGTGTACCACGCGAACTATTTCGTATGGTTTGAGGTGGGTCGGGCGGAGCTGATCCGGCAGATGGGGCTGGATTACGGGCAGATGGAGCGGGAAGAGGGATGCCTGATCGCGGTGGTCGAGGCCTCGGCGCGGTACAAGGCTCCGGCGCGGTACGACGACGAGCTTGTGGTAAAGACGAGCCTGGCGGGGGTACGGGGATCCATCGTGCGGTTTCGGTACCAGGTGGTGCGCGCCGCGGACGAGCTGTTGCTGACCGAGGGCGAGACGGTCCACGTGGTGGTGGGCCGGGATCTGACGAAACGCGCTCTGCCGGAACGGTTTGCGCAGAGGTTTCGCGAGTTTCACGTTCCTCTGTCGGAGGGCTAGAAGTTACGGGAGGGCGATGGAGGGATCGTCGAGGTGCTCCCGGAGAAGCCGCTGGACCAGGGTGCGGAGGTCTTCGCCGGTCTTGGGCAGCGTGAAGGTGGAGGTCGCGGGGTCCCAGTCGAGCTTGAAGCTGGTCGACTGGGCGGAGATCCACAGCTGCCGGACAGGGGTCTGCGGTGTGAGGACGAATTTGCCCGGGAGGTCTTCAAAGAGGACGTTGAGCACGCCGTTATTCTCTTCGGCTTCAAAGCCGCCGGCTTCCTCGGCCGCGATCAGGGACTGCTTGAGGTTGCCGAGCGCGCGGTCCGCCTCGATGCGAAAGCTGGCTTCATCCATCATGGTGTGTTCAGTCTAGCGCGCCGGTGCGGGTGCGACTTAGAAGGGGATGTCGTCGTCGGTGATGCCCGTGTCGCCGTAGTCGGGGGCTGCGGCGGGCTGACGGCTCGATGCGGGATCGTAGGCGGCGGTGTTCGACCGGGAGTAGCCGCCGCTGCTGCTTTGGCCGCCCGAGCTTTGGGCCTGGCTGTATCCGCCGGAAGAGCCGGCACCCTCGCCGCGGCCGCCAAGCAGAGAAAGCTCGTTGACGAGGATCTCGGTCTTATATTTTTTTTGCCCCGACTCTTTATCATCCCAGGAGCGTGTCTGGATCTTCCCTTCGACGAAGAGTTGGGTGCCTTTTTTGACGTAGTCGCGAACGATCTCGGCGGTGCGCTGGAAGGCGACGAGGTTGTGCCACTCGGTCTTGTCGGTCCACTGGCCGTCCTGGCCCTTTTGCCGGTCGGCGGTCGCGAGGGTAAAGGTGGCGATGGTCATGCCGTTCGCGGTGGCGCGGATCTCGGGGTCTTTGCCGACGTTGCCGAGGAGGAGAACTTTGTTGACGCCTTTTGCCATGTCTATCTACTCCAGAATCGTGAGAACACAGAGCTGAGGATAGCAGACAGGGCTTTGCCTCCAGGAGCTAAAACTGTGGCACGAACGTGTCAGAGATCCCCTGCCTCGGCCACGGCTCGGCTCATCTTCGGACCGATCGGCGGAGGCGGGAGAGGAGCGCCAGGGAGCCGGTGCCGAGCAGGGCCAGCGTGCTGGGCTCGGGGATAGGGGAGGAGGTTGCCTCGGGTGTGATGGTGAGGGTGTAGGGCGTAATAACGTAGCCCTGGTTATAGGTCTCAGTAAAGTAGTCGTATGTTCCCGGGATGTGAAAGCCAAGGTAGGGCCCTGAGGCGGGCTCGTTTGGGATCACGGTATATCCAACGGAGATAGGGTTGCCGATCAATGAGGCGTTCAAGGAAACGTCGGAGCCGGAGATATTGAAGAAATCGGTTGGGTGCCCTCCGTAGTATCCAGGGAAGAAAAAGAATTCAGCAATGATCGCGTAGCCTGCGACGCCGTCGACGGTGGCCGAGGGGACGCGTTGACCAAAATAAACACGATCGGTGATTCCACAGCACTGCTCACCAGCTACGAGACCGGTGGAAGGGAGAGAGAAGGTGTAGATGTGGCCGTTTCCGGTGAGCACGAAGTCGTCGAGGGTGTCGGCGTGGGTGGCGGTGGGAAGGGCGAAGGCAGAAGCGAGCAGGAGAGTTGCGGGGAGGTGTCGCAGGATGGGGAGCCTCTGGCGCGGAACTCCGCGTGCGAAGAGAATGAGCCTCTGTGGAGTGGTGTGTCAACCGCTCTAGCGGCGCCGGTCGGCGAAGATCTTCATACACGCGAGAACCAGGGTGAGCGCGCCGGTGGGAAGGCAGCCCATTGCGAGCATCAAGGCGAGCCAGCCGGCGTTGGTGTGCGGGCCCTGCCGACCCATGCCGCCGAAAAAGAGATTGATGGCCAGGACGGCGACGAGACCCGCGCCAGAGATGGCGAGGCCGGTGCGGAGAAGCTTCTGGGTGTCGGTCTGCATCGGAGGCTCTCTTCGAGCGGAGGTGCGGGGAAGTCGGGAGCTAGCGATAGACGGCCAGCATGGCGTACACGACGACTCCGGTGACCGAGACGTAAAGCCAGATGGGGTAGGTGTAGCGGGCGACCTTGCGGTGGAGCGGGAAGCGGCCGGAGAGGGAAAGGAAAAAGGTGACGAGAATCAGCGGAAGCGCGACGACCGAGAGGAAGATGTGCGAGATCAGAAGGCCGAAGTAGACGGTCCGGACCGGTCCCTGGCCGAGAAAGCGCATATCGCCATGGAGCGCATGGTTGGTGATGTAGGTGACCAGAAACAGCGAGGAGAAGAGGAATGCGGTGAACATCGAGTTGCGGTGTTTGAGGATGAGGCGGTGGCGGATAGAGTAGAGGCCCGACAAGAGAGCGACGGTGCAGCAGGTGTTGAGGATGGCGTTGAGCGCGGGGAGAAACGACAGGTGCGTTCCGGCCAGGTCGGTGGGCTGGTGAAAGTAGACGAGCCAAGCGAGGAAGATGGAGGCCGCGATCGAGACGGCGACGATGCCCGCGATGACCGAGACGGGAGTTCTGACAGGCTGCGGTGGTGTGCGGGCGGGCTGGGTAGCGGAGATCGTCATAAGTTTGGTGAGCTCTGTTCCGGGGAAGCGACGGCGTCCCGTCTTGCTTCGGAGGATCTGCGAAGGCGCAGGCAGATGTAAACGATGGCGGTGTAGAGGACGATGTCGACGATCGCGGACAGGGCGTAGAAGACGTACGTGTCGGTGGTGTCGGCGACAGTGCCGAGGAGGAGCATGCCGGGGAAGAGCAGGGCCTGCGGCAGCTTCGCGTGCGTCATAGCGGCGAGGGCGGCGACGATGCCGACCAGGACGCAGCTGAGTCCGGCGGCGACGGCGAGGTCCTGTTGCTGGAGCTGTTTTTCAAGACTGGGCGGCGGTGTGGTGGGCATGGCGGCTTTTAGAAGAGAAGACGTCCTTGGGCGTTGAGGATCATGGCGAGAAGGAGGAGGGGGAGGTAGAGGACCGAGACTTTGAGGAGAGCTTTGGCGCGCGGACGGGCGGTGGGTCCGAGCGGGTCGCCGAGGATCCGGGCGAAGCGGACGGTGGCGGCGAGATAGCCGAGGCCGAGCAGGGTGGCGACGACGGCGTACGGCCGGCCAGTGACGCCGAGGACGGTGGTCCAGAGCGAGACCGGGATCATCAGAACGGCATAGAAGAGCGCCTGGAGGACGGTGGATCGGGCCGCGTCGGAGACGGTCTGCTGCGTGGCGGTCAGGCGGATGCCGCCGTTCCTGTAGTCGTCCCGGTAGAGCCAGCCGATGGCCATGAAGTGGGGGAACTGCCAGACAAACAGGACGGCGAAGAGGCTGATGGCGGGCCACTCGATCACACCGCGGGCGGCCGTCCATCCGATCAGCGGTGGAAGAGCGCCGGGAAATGCCCCGACAAAGGTGTTCAGGCTGGTGAAGCGCTTGAGCGGCGTGTAGATGCCGACGTAGCCCGTGGCGGTGAGCAGGGTCAGGGTCGAGGTAAGGACGTTGGTGGTGGCGGCCAGGTACAAGGTGCCCCCGAGCACGGCCGCGAAGCCGAGCAGAAGTCCGTGCGCGAGCGAGATGCGGCCGGCGGCCATGGGACGATTCGCGGTGCGGCGCATACCCGCGTCCGAGCGGCGTTCCAGCGCCTGGTTGAGCACTGACGATCCGGCAGTGACGGCCGCGATGCCGAAGAGCGCTTCAAAGAGGCCCGCGTGAAAGGGGCTGATGCCCGATCGGAGACTGCCGAGATAAAAGCCGGCAGCCGCGGTGATCAGAACCATGGCCGAGACGCGCGGTTTGAAGAGGGTCACGTAGTCGGCGAGCATGGACGGTCGGGCAGCCTCCGCCGCGCCCTGGACGACGGCGGGCGAAGCGAGAGGCGCGGTGGTAGCGGAGAGAGCCACTGCTCTCAAGTCTAGCGCGGTTAGGCGAGGAGGTACGCCGGTGTCTCGACGAAGTTCAGGCGGCCGAGGTCTGAGCCAGTGGTGGTCCGGCCAGGTCGGTCAGGGGATCAGGGCTTTTTGGCGCGTCAGGGCCAGGCTCTCGAAGCGCTCCAGAAAGAGTTCGGTGACGGAGTCGATGCTGTATCCGGCAAAGAAGGCAGTCGACCACTCGAGGTCGGAGACGGTGAACACCAGCAGGAGATAGCCCATCCAGACGTAGGCGAAGCCATAGAGGACCTGGGCCTCGCGGACGTGAAGCCAGAGTAGCCAGTCGTCGATCGTCTTGAAGTTGGGGCGGGTCTCGTTTTTGACGGCCTTCAGCAGAGCGATGGCGATGTGGGCGCCGCTGCCGAGCAGGATAAAGACGTAGTCGGCGAGCAGCCGCTGGAGATCGTTGGTGTGGAATCGCCAGTCGTGGACGAACTGGCCGCCGCGCGCGAGCAGCACCGGGATGAGCGCGCCGAGCACAAGCACGGCGACAAGCTGGACCGAGCTGAACGCCTGCGCGGCCCGGCTGCGCGCGGCACGGTAGACGATGCCCTGGTCGACGTCGACGAGGCCGCCCTCGATGGCGGCGGCTTGCTGGGCGAGCTCGTCGAGGACGCGTTTGCGCAGTTCGGGCGAGCGCGGCAGCTCATCGCCGAACTGGAACTCGAGGTTGAGCGCCTGGCCGACGCGCAGGTTGCCCATGACGTCGTTGACGCGCGGCGTCAGTGTCAGCGCGGCGCACTGATAGACGATCTGGTCGAGGCCGGTGGCGACCTCGCCGAGGTCCGCGGCCCGCTCGACCGCGTCCGCCGAGACGCTCCGGCAGAGACGCAGGGAGCGATGCCAGAGCAGCGTGATGAGGGTGACGCTGTCGGCGCACCACTCAAGCTCGGCGGTGCTGGCATGCAAGAGATGTTCGATGTCCGCCAGATTTCCGCTGATGATGCGGTCGACCTCGTCGATATCAGCGGAGCCGGCGAGTGGATCGGCGCCAGGGACGGCGGGATGATTGCAGGCGGGCGGCTTGGCGAGCAGATCTTCAAGATACTGCGCAGCGGCGCGGATGGCACGGAGGCAGCCGAAGATGTGGCGGTCAGCAGGTGTGCGCCCGGCCGCGGAGCTCTTCCGCGTCGTCTGTTCCCGATTAGGCATGCCCGGTGATACTTCGTTTCGGGAGCTAGTGTCAAGGAGTTGGCCGGCGTGCGTGGCAGCGAGTCTAATCCGACAGAGCGACACGGTTACGGAGGTGAGGGGGCGTGGCGCTTGCCTTTGCCGCCATCCGTGCACTCCGACCGGGCGTTGAGGAGTGTTGCACTTGAAGCATACTTCTTTTGGTGGGACGTCTCGGATTTCGCTGTTGCTGTTTCTGTTTGTGGCCGTCCGCGCGCTCCCTGCGCCTCCGGCCGGAGCCGCACCCGTGTACGGCTATCGTGTGGTCGCGCAGTATCCGCACTCGACTGCGAGCTACACCGAAGGCTTCTTCTACCTGAACGGCCTGTTTTACGAGGGCACGGGGATGGAGGGGAGGTCGGCCGTGATGGCCATCGATCCGGCGACGGGGAGGGTATCGCAACGGCGGGATCTTGCGCCTGAGTACTTCGGCGAGGGCATCGTGGATTGGGGACCGAACCTGTACGAGTGGACGTGGAGATCGCACGTCTGTTTCGTCTACGACCGCTTCAGCTTGCGGTTAGTGAAGCAGTTTCACTACTCGGGCGAGGGCTGGGGCATGATGCGCACAGACAAGGAGCTGATCACGAGCGACGGAACGGCGACGCTGCGGTTTCGAGATCCTGCGAACTTTGCCGAGACGCGGCACATCGTCGTAGAGGAGGGCGGGCGAGAGATCGATCAGCTGAATGAGCTTGAGTTCATCAAGGGCGAAATCTTCGCCAATGTGTGGCATTCGGACCGGATTGCGCGCATCTCGCCGCGGGATGGGCATGTGATCGCGTGGATCGATCTCTCCGGACTGCTGCCGGCGGATCGGATGATCGATGCGGAATCCGTCTTGAACGGGATCGCCTACGATGCGGAGCGGGACCGGATCTTTGTGACAGGCAAGCAGTGGCCGGCGGTGTTTGAGATCAAGCTCCTGCCGCCACGGGGCGCGGTAGATGTTGCTCGATCTTAGTAGCGAGGGATCGTCGGGTCGATCGAGCGGGACCACTGGTCGATGCCGCCTGAGAGCGACTGGGCCTGGGTGAAGCCCTGCTCGCGGAGCCACATGGCGACCGAGAGTGAGCGCGCCCCGTGGTGGCAGAGCACGACGACGGGCTGGTCGGGGTCGAGCTCGGTGTTGGCCCGCGCGGCGATCTCGCCCATGGGGATCAGGGTCGCGCCGGGAATCTGGGCGGTTTCGGTCTCCCACGCTTCACGGACGTCGAGCAGAACGGGGCGGTTCGGCTTGTGGCGCAGAGCGTCAAAGGCGTCGACGGAGATCTCGGGTGTAAGTTCGGTCGGGGGCATAGGTCCTTAGGATAGCGCGGCGCCGTTGCGGTTGAGGAGGCGATGTTAGATGGATAGCGACTGGTGGTTTCCGTTTCGTAGTTACTAAATGATGTTTGACTTCAGGCAGACGCAATCAGGGTAAGCGAGGTGGAGGCGAGCTGATCGATCGGGTAGTGCCGGAACTCGGGGGCGATCTGCATGGTTTCGATCTGTTTGAGAGCTTTCGGGTTGGGTATGAACTCGGCCGAATCCACCCGAAAGCCGTACTGGTCCGCCATGCCGGTGAAGTCCATGGGGCGGAGGCGGTTCTGAAACTGAATGGAGTTGTTCCATCGGCTCCACTCCTCGGACGTGTACTGGAGGTAGTTGGCCTGGGTGACTTTGGGGTCGGCGTAGGCGTAGTGGTCGCCGCAGTTGACGCAATGGAGGAGGTGCCCGCCGGGTCCGAGCAGGCGCTTGCCCTCGGCGAAGAGGTCGAGCAAGACGGGATGCGGGACGTGCTCGAGGACGTTGTTGGAGGTGATCAGGTCGAGGCTGCCAGGGGAGAGACGTGTGCTTGTGGCGTTGGCCGGAGCGTCGTACACGATGCCTGTGGCGGCGATGACGTCGTCGCTTCGGAGGAGGCGGTCGAAGCGTTCGCGGGCGGCGTCCGGTGTGGTGAAGTAGAGCAGGGCAGGGTCGTCGAGGTGAGCTTCAAGCGCGAGCAGCGTCCGTCGGGCGGCCGCGGGACGGAGGTGCGGGTAGATGTCGACCGTGTGGATGTTGCGAAAGCCGGCCAGGGCGAGCGACAGGGGAAAGACGGGCAGCCAACCTGTGCCGATCTCAAGAATGCGGCTGTCCCGAGGGTCGAGGCCGAGCTGCGCCATGCGCTCGAAGAGCACGGAAACGTCGTCGCGAAACGCTCCGTGGATGTTCGCGTCGCCCCGGAGCTGGCCGAGGTTCTTCTGCAGGAAGTGGTTGCACCGGCAGCCGCCTGGAAGAAGGCTGAGTGTCTTCTGGATCAGGCCCTTGGCTTTCCAGTGCATATGGCTCCCGTGCGCTCCCTGTGTGACTCTCAGGCGCGATCAACTCGTTTCCGGTGTACGTTAGCCGGGTTCTGGCGCGGTGTCAATGACACCTCTGGTAATGCGAGTAACGCGAGAATTGCGAGAGGAGGCGATCTGCCGGGAGGTTTTCGGTCGCACCGGCTTTCGGAGGCGGATACACTGGCGTGTGAACGAGAATCTCCCGTTCCGCCGTTGTGTACGTCAAGAGAGTATGGTGAGTCGCTTGGAAAAAGTTCTAATTGTTGAGGATGAGGTGCACGCGCGCACGGGTCTGGCGGAGCTGGTGGAGAGCTGGGGCTATCGCACGGACGGCGCCGCCGATGGTGTGGAGGGCCTGGAGCGTGTGATCTCGTGGTCGCCGTCGATTGTTGTGACGGATCTGAAGATGCCGCGCATGGACGGCATGGAACTCCTGAACCGGATCGCGGATCTGCCGCAGCGCGTCGCTGTTGTGATGCTGACGGCCCAAGGATCGATCGAGAGCGCGGTCGAGGCGATGCGGATGGGCGCGTTCGACTATCTGCCGAAGCCGGTCGACCCGGCGCGTCTGCGATCGATCCTGCGCAACGTCTCAAGCGAGCAGGCGCAGGAGGTCGATCTCGAACCGGCGCGACGGCAGATGAAGGAGACCAACTCGCTGGGCCCGATGGTGGGGTCGTCGCCGCAGATGCGATCGATCTTCCGCCTGATCGAGCGGGTGGCGCCGTCCAACGTAAGCGTCCTTGTGACGGGCGAGAGCGGGACGGGAAAGGAGCTCGTGGCGCGCAGCCTCCATGAGTTGAGCGGCCGGCGCAACAAGCCGTTTGTCGCCGTCAACTGCGCGGCCATCCCCGAGACGCTGATCGAGAGCGAGATCTTTGGCCATGAGCGCGGCGCCTTTACCGGCGCTGTCGAACGTCGGGCCGGGTGCTTCGAACTGGCCGAAGAGGGCACGCTTCTGCTCGACGAGATCGGCGAGATGCCGGCGGCGACCCAGGCAAAGCTCCTGCGCGTGCTCGAGGATCGCAAGCTCCGGCGGCTGGGCAGCAAGGTCGAGACGCCGGTCGATGTGCGCGTCGTCGCGGCCACCAACCGCGATCCCGAGCGGGCCGTCGCCGAGGGCCAGCTGCGCGGCGACCTCTACTACCGCCTCAACGTCTTCAGCATCCAAATGCCGCCCTTGCGCGAGCATCTCGAAGATGTCCCCGCCATGACCGAGCGGATGATCGCCGAGATGAACCAGCGTCATCACTGTGCCGTCACGGGGGTAAAGGATAATCTCTTGGAACGTCTGAAAACCTACGAATGGCCAGGAAACGTGCGAGAGCTGCGAAATACGATCGAGCGCGCCACCATCCTTGCCGGCGCCGGCATGCTGGGCGTGGAGCACCTGCCCGCGAACTTCGGCGAGGCTGGATTTGCTCCGCCGGTGAACTGGCCACGACCGTCCGCGGCGAGCCCTGGCAATGTGAGCTTGATGGGTGCGGCCGGCGGATCCGGTCTGGCCGAAGCGCGATGGGAGGCCGAGCGAAGCCTGAAGGAGGAGAACTCGGTGCGCGTCGAGGTCGGAACCACGGTCGATGAAGCCGAGCGCCAGCTCATCCTGAAGACGCTCAAGTCGACCCACAACAACAAAACGCGCGCCGCCGAGATCCTGGGCATCAGCTCGAAGACCCTGCAAAACAAACTGAAGGAGTACCTGAACGCCGCCGGAACCGGGGAGTCGCGCGTGGGGTTCGAGTAGGCCGCCATGCGCCTGAAGACGAAGCTCGTGCTGGCGGCGACGGCGCTTACCTTTGCGCTGGTGCTTCTGATGTCCACGATCTTCGTTGGCGAACTCTTGCGGCAGAGGATCGAACAGACCGTCTCGTCGAACGAGGTCCTGGCCCACGAGATGGTCCTGGTAACGCGGCAGGCGGTCGAGACGGGGCTGCGCGAAAAGCCCCCGGCCAATCTGAGCGAGGGCGAGCTGCGGTCCGCGGTAGCCGAGGCGCTGCGGACCAACGACGAGCTGGCCGACCTGATGAGCGCGATCGTGCGCTACTCGCCGACCGTGCAGGACGTCAGCGTGGCCGACGCAAACGGACGGACGCTGGTGAGCACGGACCCGGACGCGTTTGACCAGCCCGTGCCGGCGCGCACCGATCTCCATAGGGTGCGGGATGGCAGCGTCTTCTCGCAGACGGAGCAGGTCTTCGGAACGCCGCACGTGCTCAATCTTTCTGCGCCGCTGGAACGAAACGGAAAGCCTTTCCTTCTGGTCCATGTGGGCGTGCGGTCGACGTTCTTGCGGGCGCTGTACGAGCCTTGGCTGCGAGCGGCGTTTGCGTTTGCGCTCCTGGCGGCCCTGGCCTCGATGCTGGCCGCGGCGGTGCTGGCAAACGCGGCGCTGTGGCCGCTCGAGCAGATCAGCGGGCAGCTCGACAAGCTGACACGGGCCGAAGGTGTGCGCGTCGAGGATGCGCGGATCGAGGCCGAGGAGGAGCGCCGCAGACCACACACGGATGCCGTTCTGCGGGCGACCCGCTCGATCAGCCGCCTGGGCGAGCAGATGCGGTCGACCGAGGCCGGGTACACCGCGCTTCAGACCAATCTCAACCAGATGCTCGACACCTTGCGCGACGGTGTTCTGCTGCTCACGGCCGACGCGCGGGTCGTGATGGCGTCCGATTCGGTCGCCAAGTTTCTCAATCGCGAGCAGACCGAGATCGTCGGCCGGCGGCTGGAGGAGGTCTTCGATCTCGGCACCGCGCTGGGCAGCATGGTGGTGCGAGCGGTCGCGCAAGGCGAGGGCGTCAGCGCGGAGACGGTGGTGCTCGAGGACGGCCGGCGCGTCCAGGTGTCGCTCGACCGCATCGAGGACGGCCACGAGAGCGGTCGCGCCATGGGAACGATGGTCACGTTGCGCGATACCGAAAGCGCGATGCAGCTCGAACAGGAGTTGGAGGTGTCGCGGCGGCTGGCGGCGATCGGACGTCTGACCGCGGGCGTCGGGCATGAGGTGAAGAATCCGATCAACGCGATGGTCGTGCACCTGGAGCTCCTGAAAGGCAAGCTGGCCGGACCGGGCGACGGTGCCGCCGGTCCGCTGAACGGAGCCACCGCCGGTGCGCAGAGGCACGTCGAAATCCTGGCGGGCGAGATGCAACGGCTCGACCGCGTCGTGCAGACACTCGCGGACTTCACGCGGCCGATGGAGCTTCATCTGGCCGAGTGCAACCTGCGCGAAGTCGTGGCGTCGGTGGTCGAGCTGACCGGCGTCGAGATGCACGAGAATGGCGTGCAGGTGCTGATCGAGGCGCCGCGCGATCCGCTCGTGGTGCGCGTGGATGCCGAGCTCGTGCGGCAGGCACTCCTGAACCTGATGTTGAACGGCATGCAGGCGATGCCGGGCGGCGGCCTGATGCGTGTGGCGATGCGGCGCGACGGACACTTCGCGGTCGTCGAGGTGTCCGACCAGGGAGAGGGTATCGCTCCGGACGTGTTACCGCGTATCTTCGACTTATACTTCACGACCAAGGCAAAGGGGAGCGGGATCGGCCTGGCGACGACCTACCGAATTCTGCAAATGCACGGCGGAGCTCTGGACGTTCGGTCCAATCCGGACGCGTCGGCTGAGGATCACGGGACAACATTTACAGTGAAGCTGCCAGTCGCGATGACGGCAAGCTTTGAGGCGCGGAAGTCGGCGAGCCTGGTCGCGGCGCGGCTGGAGACAAGTACGGGAGATCTGGTTTGAGGCACTTTGGCGAGAGATGGCAGAGGTTCGCGGCAGGAGTAGCCGTCTGCCTTTTCGCGTGTAACCTGAGCGGGTGTCTGCATCACAAAAAGCCGCCGCCGCAGGTTGTGTTGCCCCAGCCGACGCCGGTCGCGCTCGCGACGCCGCCCACGCCCGCGAAGCCGCCCATGGTGGAGACGCCCAAGCAGAAGTTGCCCGACGTTCCGGTCGCCGCAGCCGCGGCCAAGCCGAAGAAGCCCCGGCGAAAGCCGAAGCCGGCGGCGCAAACAGCCCAGGGAACAGGTGCAGGGACGGGCGCAGGAGCAGCAGGTACTGCGTCCGGCGGATCGGGCTCAGGAGCCGCCGGGGCAGGCGCAGGAGCGGGACCGCAGACCGCCAGTGCCGAGCCACCGCCGAACGAGGCAGGCATTGCCGCACTCGGAGCTTTGACACCCGGCGGCGGCGATCAGAGCCCGCGCGCCCGACAGGAGGCCGCCGACCTGATCGCGGCGACTGAAAAGCGAATCAACGCTCTGCCCAAAGACACCGCAAAGGCTCAGGCCGCGCAGATCAACAAAGTCCGAAACTTCCTCCGCGAGGCCCAATCGGCGCTACGCTCCGGCGACGCCGAGGGTGCGCGAACGCTGGCCATGAAAGGCAAGCTGCTACTTGACGATGTGGAGAAGGCCGGCGGAGGCTAAGCGGCAAGCGGCCGTTACGGAACTCTGATCAAGTCTGCTCCGGGATAGTTCTGCTTTTTTGTTGTCATTCCCGAAGGGAATCTGCGGTTCTCTTCGGGCGGCAATCGCTTGCGAGGTCTTATTAGACCATTTTACCCTGGGGTATAGGCCTAGCGTCTTTGCAGGCGCCTCGGTTTA
>CAXTYQ010000068.1:0-18248 GCA_964248505.1 uncultured Acidobacteriaceae bacterium | reverse complement strand
CGCCTTGCCTACAACTTAAGGCAAGAAGCCCGGAAGCAAACAGGAATAAATCAGACCTTCCCTAACAAAAAAGCCTCACCCCCGATGGCCCAACCTCGCATCTGAAACACAGGCGGTAAGCACTTTGGGGAGCCCCTTCCGGCGCCAGACCAGAAATGCAGAAAGAGAGAGCAATGAAGAAGATCGGCGTGTTATTCGGCGTGGAGAACACCTTTCCCGGAGCCCTGGTCGCAAAGATCAACTCCATGCAGATCCCCGACGTCACGGCCGAATTCGCGCAGCTCGGCGCCGTCGAGATGGCCGTCCCATCCGGGTACGCCGTCCTCGTCGATCGCATCTCGCACGACCTCCCGTTCTACCGCTCGTACCTGAAAAACGCCGCGCTCAACGGGACCGCGGTGATCAACAACCCGTTCTGGTGGTCGGCCGATGACAAGTTCTTCAACTACTGCCTGGCCGCCAAACTGGGCATCGCCGTCCCCAAAACCGTGCTCCTCCCGCACAAACAGTTCCCGCCCCAGATCAACTCGCAGTCCCTCCGCAACCTCGAGTACCCGCTCAACTGGGACACCGTCTTCGCGTACGTCGGATTTCCCGCCTTCCTGAAACCGCACGACGGCGGAGGTTGGCGCGACGTCTACCACGTCCACTCGCCGGCCGAGTTCTTCTCCGCCTACGACCAGTCGCGCGATCTCTGCATGACCCTGCAGGCCGCCGTCCGCTTCGACGAGTACTTCCGCTGCTACGTCGTCGGCCAGAGCGAGGTCCGCATCATGCCCTACGACCCGCGCCGGCCGCATGAGTTCCGCTACATCCAGGACCCGCCCATCTACGCGCCCAGCCTGCTCGAGCGCGTCGAAAAGGACGCCCTCACCCTCTGCCAGGCCCTGGGCTACGACCTCAACACCGTCGAATTCGCGGTCGAAGACGGCGTCCCTTACGCCATCGACTTCATGAACCCGGCGCCCGATGCGGACCTCCACTCGGTCGGCGAAGCAAACTTCGACTGGATCGTCGATGCGGTCGCGCGTCTAGCCGTCAAAAAAGCCCAGACCGCCGGAACGGAGCCCCTCCCGCTCACCTGGTCGAGCTTTCTCACCGACAACATCCAGCCCACCGAGCCCAAGCCGAGCCCAGACGCCGCCCCTCCAGCAGCCGCAAAAAAACGCTCCGCCGCCAAAAAGTCCGTCGGCAAAACCGCCACAAAATCCTCCTAGCCGCCCCGCCGCCCCAGCCACGCCTCGCGGTTTCCTTGCCGCCCCACCCTCGCCTTGCCGTTGCCCTTCTGGTTGTCATTCCCGAAGGGAATCTGCTGTTGCCCTTTGCTTGTTTCACCGTCGTCATCCTGAGCAAAGCAAAGGACCCCTGTAGTTGCTCTTGCAGTTGCCGTTGCCCTTCTAGTTGTCATTCCCGAAGGAAATCTGCTGTTGCCCGCCCCAGCCCCCGAAGCCCCCGCCACCCATACCGCCCACAACCACGCTTTCCAGCCCGCAAATCCACCCCCGCAGAATTCTCGTTGACGACGGCGGAAGGACCGTGCATCATTTGGTTCATCTCGACCCAATTTGGCAGCGCCGCTGTTCTCGCCCTCCTGAGCTAAACTGTTGCGCCGCCAAACCCCTCTCCGCCGGGCCCTCTTGGCTAGCGTAGATCCAACGGCACGGCAACCAAGCTCCCCCCACGGAGCGCAATGAGACCAGGAGGTCTCGTCATGACGGGCAAAGTCAAAGCTCTCCTTCCACTTCTCTTCGCCGCTGCTTCGCTCACCGCGTACGCCGAACAGCTCATCCCCGCCGGATCTCTCGTCCAGTGCACCGTCTCCGAGCCAAAGCTGTCCTCCAAGACCGCCGAAATCGGCGATCCGGTCCTCTGCCGCGTCTCGCACGTCGAGCTCTACGGCCGGTCCGTCTTCCCCTACGGCTCCTACCTCGTCGGTCGCTTCGAAGACTACAAGGATCCCGGCCACCTCGTCGGCAAAGGCTGGATGGAACTCAAGTTCGACCGCATGGTCATCCCTCCTGACGGCGTCCTCCCGATCGCAGCCAAGGTCGTCAACGTCCCCGGCTACCCGGTCGACAAGGAAGGTCGCATCCACGGCAAAGGTCACCCCATCCGCGACATCGTCGAGTGGTCCATCCCTCTGCTCTGGCCCATCGATCTCCTGAATCTCCCGCGTCGCGGCCCACGTCCGACCCTCAAAGCCGAGACCCGCCTCACCATCAAGATCATGGACGACTTCGGCGTTCCGCAGCCGCAGATGGCCGAGGCACAGTTCGGGCGCGCTCCGGCCCCGCGCGATCAGTACGGCTTCGCCCAGCGCTCCCAGCAATATCAGACCTACACCCCCCAGGCCTACGCTCCCCAGACCTACGCTCCCCAGGCCTATGCCCCCCAGCCGCCAACCCCACCCCAGCCTGAGCAGATCTACTACCCCGCCCCCATGCAGCCGGCTCCCATGCAGTCTGCTATGGTCCAGCGAGCTCCCGTCCTCACCGCTCTCATCACCCGCGACGGCTCCGAGATGTTTGCCACGCAGTACTGGCTTGAAAGCGGCAACCGCGTCCGATACATCGCCACCAACGGAGCTCCAGTCGTGATCCCCATGGCGCAGCTCGATCTCGCCACAACCGTCGAGATCAACCGCAGGCACGGCGTCAACTTCCTCATCCAGAACGCCAGCTACTAACAGCTGTTTTCGCAAGCGTAAATAGCTGTTGTCATCTCGACCGGAGCAGACAGTCCTATCGTCTGCGCAGTGGAGAGACCTGTAGTCGGTCTAGTCGCTTCCTACTTCCTCCAACCCTGCGCGGCTCCCATCACCGGGAGCCGCGCTTTTCTTGCCCGCGCTCTCTCAAGGTATCCTCGGTGTCTACCGATCATCACAGAGGAGATTCCATGCGGCCCACCTTTACCCTCGGCATCGAGGAGGAGTACCAGACCATCGATCCGGAGACCCGCGACCTCCGCTCCCACGTCGCCACCGAGATGCTCGCGCGCGGCAAGATCCGCCTCGAAGAGCGCGTCAAGGCCGAGCTCCACCAGTCCGTCATCGAGGTCGGCACACGCGTCTGCCGCGACATCAAGGAAGCCGCCGAAGATCTCTTCGACCTCCGCCGCAACATGATCCGCCTCGCCGAAGAAAACGGCCTCGTCCTCGTCGCCGGCGCCACCCACCCCTTCGCCGACTGGCGCGTCCAGGAGATCTACCCCGACCCCCGATACGCTCAGGTCGTCGAAGATCTCCAGCTCGTCGCGCGCGCAAACCTGATCTTCGGCCTCCACGTCCACGTCGGCATCGAGGACAAGGAAGCCGCCATCCGCGTCATGAACTCGATGCGCTACTTCCTCCCGCACATCCTCGCGCTCTCCACCAACTCGCCCTTCTGGCAGGGCATGGCGACCGGCTACAAGAGCTACCGCGCAAAGATCTTCGAGAACTTCCCCCGCACCAATCTTCCCGACACCTTCAACAGCTACTCCGAGTTCGAAAACTACGTCAACCTCCTCATCAAAACCAACTGCATCGACAACGCAAAAAAAATCTGGTGGGACATTCGACCGCACCCCTACTTCGACACCATCGAGGTGCGCGTCTGCGACATCCCCATGCGCGCGCACGAGACCATCGCCATCGCCGCCCTCATCCAGGCCACCGCCTGCAAGCTCTGGCATCTCCACTCCCGCAACGTCGACTACCGCGCCTACTCGCGCGCGCTCCTGATGGAAAACAAATTCCGCGCCGTCCGCTACGGCCTCGACGGCAAGATGATCGACTTCGGCAAGCAGGAAGAGGTCCCCGCCCGAGAGCTCATCCTCGAGTACCTCCAGTTTGTCGACGATGTGCTCGACGAACTCAACAGCCGCGACGAGATCAACTACATCCGCACCATGCTCGAACAAGGCTCGGGCGCCGATCGCCAGATCCGCGTCTTCGCCGAGACCGGCGACCTCAAGAGCGTGGTCGATTACATGGTCAGCGAGACCAGGGCAGGCCTCTAACATCGACTGAAAAGCCCCTCGTCTCGCTCGTCACAAGCCTCCGTCTCGCTTAAGGGCACGGCTTCAGCAGTGCCGTGGGACGCTCTCTTCGCAGTGCGGCTTTAGCCGCTGAGGTACCACTCTTGCCCATCGTTCTTGTTCCCCAGCAAATTCCAGGCCGTCTCATCCCGTCTTCCTCACCCATCCGTCCACAGTCTCTGCCCCGACAGATCGCATCTGACTCTTGCTGACAGGGAAACGACAGGTAAACTCTCTAGAGATGACTACCTCTGACATCCCGCGCAGGGCACGCTCCTCGGCCACCCCCACCGCACCAACGTCGACCAGTCTGCTCTCGATTCCTTTCCCGGAGACGTTCCGGCCCGGCGCCCACAACGCGGTCGTCACCTGCCTCAAAGTCCAGCCGGACGAGAAGGTCACGCTGATCGCCGACCGAAGCTGCCTCGAGATCGCGGCCTCGCTCGCCGACGAACTCCAGAGCTCCGGCTGCACCTGGAACGGCTTCGTCCTCGAAGACCTGACACCGCGCCCGTACACCGCCATGCCCGCACGTATCCTCGCCGACATGGAGAGCTCCCAAGTCTCCATCTTCGCCGTCAACGTGCAGCCAAACGAGCTCGGCGGCCGCATGCAGATGACCGACATCGTGAACCGCCGGCGCATGCGCCACGCCCACATGGTCAACATCTCCGCCGATGTGATGACCCAAGGCATGTGCGCCGACTTCAACCTCATCGACCGGCTCAGCCAGGCCGTGCTCGACAAAGCCCGCAAAGCCACCTACATCCGCGCCACCACCGCCGCCGGCACCGACATCCACGCCCTCCTCTCGCCCGAGTACCGCTGGTTCAAAACCTCCGGCATCATCTCCGCCGAAAAGTGGGGCAACCTCCCCGGCGGCGAGTGCTTCACCGCTCCCCTCGAGGTCAACGGAGTCTTTGTCGTCGACGGCGTCGTCGGCGATTTCCTGTGCACCCGCTACGGCATCCTGCAGAAAACGCCGCTCACCATCCACATCGAAGAAAATCGCATCACCAAAGTCCACTCCGACAATAAGGACCTAGAACGCGACTTCTGGGCCTACACCCACACCGACGAAAACTCGGATCGCGTCGGCGAGTTCGCCATCGGCACCAACATCGGCGTCAAACGCGTGATCGGCAACATCCTCCAGGATGAAAAATTCCCCGGCGTCCACATCGCCTTTGGCGACCCCTACGGCGCCCACACCGGCGCCCGCTGGAAGTCCTCCACCCACATCGACGTCGTCGGCCTCGGCTTCAACATCTGGCTCGGCGATGCGGGGGGCGAAGATCAGATCATGCGCGACGGAACCTTCCTCATCGACCCGTAACTTCCACAACACCGCTAGCTCTAACTTCAAGCTCTAGCCCCACTCGCTGCCTCATGCTCCAGCCCTTCCGCGACCGCTTCAACGCCAGCTTCACACCCGCCGCCTACGCCGACCTGCGCTCCAGCCTCAACGCGCAAACCGGCACCGAGATCCAGTTCCGCATCTGCGAAACCCCGTGCTTCTTCCCGCCCGATCTGCTCGACCGCATGGTAGTCGCCGGTCGCGATCTGACGCTCTCCCTGCTCGGCAACCCGGCTTACATGAAAGCTTCCGACGCGGCCATCCCGGAGCTCTACCGCGTCCCCAACGAGAGCCGCCGGCCCCACTTCATGACCGTCGACTTCGGCTTTGTCCACACCCCAGACGGCCACCTCGACTTCAAACTCGTCGAGCTCCAGGCATTTCCGTCGATCTTCGGCTTTCAAACGCTCCTCGCCCCCGAATACATGCGCGCGTTCAGCCTCGACCCCAGCCTCCGCTGGATCTTCGGCGGCCGCACCGAAACCAGCTACTGGGATCTGCTCCGAGACGTCATCGTCGGCCCGCACGACCCCGAGAACGTGGTCCTGCTCGAAGTCACACCCGAACAGCAGAAAACCCTTCCCGACTTCCGCGTCTACGAGCAAAAGCTCGGCATCGCGACAGTGGACATCGCCGAGGTCCAGAAGCGCGGCAACCGGCTCTTCTACACCCACAATGGCCGGCAACGGCCGATCCATCGCATCTTCAACCGCGCCATCGTGGACGAGATCGAACGCAAATCGATCACCCCAGGGTTTAGCTTCCGCGACGACCTCGACGTCGAGTGGGCCGGGCACCCGAACTGGTACTTCCGCCTCAGCAAGTTCTCACTCCCCTACCTCACCCACCCCACCGTCCCCAAGGCGGTCTTCCTCGACGATTGGTTCGACGGCGATGGCCGGCACAAGCTCCCTTCCGATCGCTCGGAGATCCTCCTCAAACCCCTCTTCTCCTTCGCCGGCAAAGGCATCCAGTTCGCCCCCACCGACGCCGACCTCGCCGCCATCCCGCTCCCCGACCGACCCCTCTATCTGCTCCAGGAACGCGTCCACTTCGTCCCCGTCATCGCGACGCCGGCAGGCCCCACCCAGGCCGAGGTCCGCATCATGTACGTTTGGCCGGACGGCGACAGGGCAGAGCTCACACCCATGACCAGCCTCGTTCGCCTCGGCCGCGGCCTCATGATGGGCGTCGACCACAACCGCGAGCAGAGTTGGGTCGGCGGTTCGGCCGCCCTGTTTCCGGCAAAGTAATGTCCCATTTCGGACCACGGAAACTAACGTAACCATGACAGATTCTTTTCCAGACGAATATCGCCCAGGGTGAGATAAACTCCACCATGTCGGACCCGGGCTCGATGTCTCCTCCTCAGAGCTCTTCCTCATCGTTCCCCGGGGCTGCTGAAAGGAGCAAACGCTTGGGCCTCCCCAACTTGCCGGCCGACGACAATCCACTGCGTACGGCAGTCCGGTTTCCAATGAAGCTGCCAGTCCGGCTCGAAACCGAAGACGGACACTTCGACGCGACGACAGAGAATATCTCCGCGAACGGCATCCTCCTCATCGGTCCAACGCTCCCCGCCGTTGACAGCAAAATCGAGTTCACCATCAACATGCCGTCCGCCGTCATGGGCTCGGAGACAGACGTCACCATCCACTGTTCCGGACGGGTCGTACGGCATCAACAGCAAGGTCGCGAGCAGAAGGCCGCCGCCGTGATCGATGAGTACTTTCTCAAGGCCTGACCATGACCGTAATCAACTTTGATCCCAGTCAAAAATCCGAGGATTCTCCCGAAGAGATCGTCACTCCCGGCATCCGCGTCATCCTCGCGGACTCCCAGGCGATCTACCGCGTCGGCATGAAAAAAGTCTTCGCGCTCGAGGACGACATCCGCGTCGTCGCTCAGGTCGAGACGCTGCCCAACCTCCACGCCGCTCTTGAACGCTACCCGACCGACGTCGTCGTGCTCGAAGGTCAACTCCTCGCCGGATCGGTCGATGGCGTCCCCGATCTCGTCCAGAAGGCGCCCAGCGCGAAGCTCATCGTCCAGGTCACCGAGACCGATGAAGCCCACACCGTCGAGCTCTATCGTCGCGGTGTCCGCGGCGTCGTCCCGCGCTCCATCTCGCCCGACCTCCTGGTCAAATGCGTTCGCAAGATCGCCGACGGCGAGACCTGGATCGACAACCAGTCCGTCTCCTGGGTCATCGAAGCCTATCGCGCGCACGCCGCCAGCCTCACCAACCCGCGCACCCAGCCCAAACTCTCAAAAAAAGAGCTCGCCATCATCTCCTGCATCACCCGAGGCATGCGCAACAAGGAGATCGCCTACCAGATCGGCACCACCGAACAGGTCATCAAAAACTACCTCCGCAAGGTCTACGACAAGCTCGGCGTCTCCGATCGCCTGGAACTCGCGCTCTACTGCCTCCACCACGAACTCCTCAAGCAGTACACACAGGAGCCCGAGACCGACCGCGTGCCCGTGCGGGAGGCACACCAGCCGCTCACCGCGAAGATGTAACCGGCTGACGACGGCAAGTCTCAGTCGAGCTCGTCATCTCTGCGCAAGAGCTCGTCGCGGCCACGTATCTCGTCCTCGCCCCGCACCTCCTCGCCCCTGATCCCCTCGCGCCGGACCTCCTCGCCCCGCACCGCGTCTCCGATCAACAACATCACCGGCGCCGGTCCCGCCGCCTCGTCCCCCATCGTACCTACCCTCGCAAACCGCGTCTGCTCCTCCGCCGTCGAGACCCGCGACACCGCCGCCACCGGCGTGTCCGCCGCCATTCCACTCTGCACCAGACGGTCGCACAACGCGCGCAACCGCCGCCCCGGCATATACACCGCCAGCGTCGCATCCAGGGGCAATGGACCCTCCCACACCTCGGCCCGCTCCCGACCCGCCGCGTGGTGCGCCGTCAAGAGCACCAGCTTCGACGCGCTCCCACGGTCGGTCAGCGGCACACGGAGGCTCGCCGCCGCCGCAAACGCCGCCGAAATCCCCGGCACCACCTCAAACGGCACACCGGCCTCCCGCAGCGCAGCCATCTCCTCGCCTGCTCTCCCAAACACCAGAGGATCGCCGGACTTCAGCCGCACCACCGCCCGCCCAGCACGCGCCCCTGCGACCATCAGCTCCCCGATCTCCGCCTGCGAAATCCGTGCCTGCCCGCAGCGCTTCGCGACCGACCGAACCTCCGCGTCAGGTCCAGCCAGCGCCAGCACCTCAGGCGAGACCAGGCCGTCCGCCAGCACCAGCGTCGCCGTTTGCAGCAGATCAAACGCCCTTCGCGTCAACAAGTCAGGGTCGCCCGGCCCAGCCCCCACCAGGTAAACCGTCCCGGCCGCGGCAGGTCGCGCGCTCACCTGGCCGAGTCCGCGAGATCCCGATCCCCTGCCAAAGCCTCTATCGAAATTTTCGGATTCAGCCGTGCATGGTGCCGCGCCATCGCCCGCGCCGGGCAACCATCGTACGCGCACACATCGCGGCTCGCGAGCTGATGCAGCAACTCCTTGCGCGCCTCGTTGAGCGGCTCCGTCTGAAGCACCTCGCGCCGCAAATTCCCCAGCTCCGTCAGCCAATCGCCCGCATCCGGCGGCAACAAGCCGTTGATCTCCTTGCGCAGCCGCTGCGCCAACGCCGGCGACTGCCCAGCCGTCGAAATCGCAATCTGCAGATCGCCTCGCCGCACCACGGAAGGGAAGTAAAAGTCGCAGAACGGCGGGTCATCCACCGCATTGCACAGCACCCCCGATGCCTCCGCCCCGGCAAACACCCCGCGGTTCACCGCCGCATCATCGGTCGCCGCGACCCCCAGGAAACTCCCCGCCAGATCGCCCGCCGCGTACGCCCGCCCGGGCCACACAACCTCTCCGTTCGCGGCCATCTCGGCGATGCTCTCGCGCGCCGCCGGTGCAATCACCGTCACCTGCGCGTCGGCCGCATGGAGCGACGCAATCTTCGACTCCGCCAGATGCCCGCCGCCGACCACCACAGCCGGCCGCCCGGTCAGCTTCAAGAAGATGGGAAAGAGCGACATCGTCCCGCCTAAGCGTCCACGGCGTGCGCGCCGCCGCCCGGTGCCGGATCGCGCGTGTCAGGCGCCGGCAGATCGCTCACACTGGTCCCATTCAGCTGCGCCCGCAGCACCTCAATCTCCGTTCGCCCAAAGTAGCTCCGGAGATCCTCCCCCGGCGCTCGCCCGAGCAGATACCCCCGCAACAGCCGCTCAATCGCCGCCGGAACATCCTCCGCCGCGGCCCTGTATCCCGTCGGTCGAGCCGCCCGCGCATACCGCCCCACAGCCCCGCCAACGCAAAAAAAGAACGCGTCCACCAGCGCACCATTCTGCTTGATCTTCTTGCCCTCCAGCCCAATATCGGCAATCCAGTGCTGCCCGCAGGAGTTCGTGCACCCCGTCACATGCAGCTTGATCTGCTGATCAAATCCAGGCAGCCGATCCTCCATCTCCGACACCAGCCACTTCGCAAACCCCTTGGTCTCCGTGATCGCCAGCTTGCAGAACTCCGTCCCCGTACACGCAATCGCCCCACGCCAGAACGGGTTCGCCTCGACGTGAAGATCCATGCGCCCGAGCTCCTCGATCAGCGCCCCCACACGCTCGTTCGGAATATTCACCAGCAAAATGTTCTGCATGATCGTCGTCCGCAGCTCGCCCGCGCCGCCCGCGCCATACTCGTCCGCCAGGTCTGCCAGCCGCTCAAGCTGATCGCCCGACATCCGCCCTCGCAGCACCGAAGCTCCCACCGCCGACAGCCCCGGCTCGCTCTGCGACGTCACACCGATGTGGTCGCGATACACGTCGTCCGGAATCGCCTCCTCAGCCTCCGGCGCCGGGTCCAACGCATAGCCCAGCCTCGCGTTCAGCGCCGCCAAAAAACTCTCCGCCGTCCACCCATGCCGCATAAACAGATACTTCAGCCGCGCCCGCGTCCGGTTCTCACGCAGTTCCGTCTGCTCGCGAAAGATCTCCGCCGTTGCAATCGCGACAGGGAGCGCCTGGTCTTGCCTGACAAACGCCGGAATCCGTACCGCCATGTGCGGCTCGGCCGAAAGCCCGCCTCCCACCCGCAAGGTGTACCCGACCTCGCGCGCGCCGCCCGCCACCTCGCGCGTCACCGCCGTCAACCCAACATCATTGATCTCCGGGTACGAACACCACAGCGGACACCCGCTCGCCGTCACCTTGAACTTGCGCGGCAGATTGTAGAAATCCGGGTTCCCCGTCAGCGCCCGCGCAATCTCCCGCGCCAGCGGACTCGCATCCAGCAACTCGTGCCCATCCAGCCCCGCCAGCGGACATCCGGTCACATTGCGCACCACATCCCCGCAGGCGCCCTTCGGCGTAAGCCCAATCTCCGTCAACTCATCGACGATCTCGACCAACGACTCGATCGTCAGCCAGTGCATCTGGATATTCTGCCGCGTCGTGATGTCCGCCAGGTTGCGCCCATGCGTCCGCGCCAGCCGCGCAATCACCCGCATCTGGTGCGCCGTCACGATGCCGTTCGGCAAGCCGATCCGCATCATGAAATACTCGGTCGCCTTACCCTCCCCACCCACACCGCCCGTCGCGCCCACACCATCACCCTGCGTGTAGATGCCCCACCACTTGAAATAAAGCCCGGCCCACTCCGGCAGCACCGAACCTCGGCCACCTCGCGCAAACGCCCGCACCTCGTCCCACGCGTCCCACGGATTCTTCTCGAGCTTCAGCCGCTCCGAGCGCTGCGCCTTCGATTCTTTCGCCGGCCTCACGCCAGGCAAGTCAAGGACATCTGCCATCAGCAATTCCAATGTGTCGGTTTAGACATAAAGAGGGGGAGAAGGCTCGATGCTTGCCCAAAATAAGAGCCCATAGAGCACCGGCAGAATCACGTGCGCGCGCGCCACTCCTGAGCCTACGTCGCCCCAGAAACACAGTCAAGGCCGGCCGCAGCCGCTTCGATCCGAGACCTTTACCGACTTCACGAGCAGCCACAAGCCCGTGGAGGTCTCAGCGAGCAGCATCGGAGTCCACGCGTACATCGTCATGGCAGGAAACGCTGGACGGAGCAGGTGCACGAGACAAGCTGCCAAGGCAACCACGGACGCGAACAGCCCCCACCACGACAACACCCGGGGTATGGAGTCAGACTACACGAAAAGGTAGAAGAAGATGGTCGAGCCGACGGTGAAGACCAGGGCGCCCAAAACCATCGAACTGTTCCAACGGACGAAGTCAAGCAGCTTAGCTCCTAGCCTCGAATCAGTCAGACGTGCATGGACGGCCGCAAACCCGGCCACCGTCGATACAACGCCCAGAACCGCTTCCACAATGCGAAAACCGAACGCACTCGCGGCGAGAGTCGGTTGCGCAGGCCTCACTGCGTAGTAGAGACCAAGTGCAAGAGGTACCGTGAACAAAGAGCCGGCAAGCATCAACGATCTACCTGCCGTGGCGGAGTGGATCTGCATGCCCGCGAGGTCGGCCACCAGAACGACCCAAAACATGAGACCCGCGATCCGTGCCCACAGACGTTGTGAGCGGGCAAGACGCTCCGTTGTCACTTGCATCACCCCTTCAGTTCACGAGATGTGCGTTGGTACGTCTGCCTGTCGAATAAAGTTCAGAATCAAAGGCGAAGCCCATCCGGCAGCCGCATCGTCGGTGGCACGTTCATACCATCAGAGGTTTGCGTCGAGGCGGCATCCGCCTACAGCTTGTAAGCCTTCCGAACCAGGTTGACCGTAAGGTCCCGAATCACCTCCACCGCCTCGTCCTCGTCCATCCTGCCCTCCGCGACCAGCCGCGCCAGAAACGCCGCGTCCACCCGCCGAGCCACATCGTGCCGAGCCGGAATCGAAAGAAACGCCCGCGTATCGTCGTTGAATCCCACCGTATTGTAGAACCCCGCGGTCTCCGTCGCCTGCTCGCGAAACCGCATCATGCCTTCGGGCGAATCGTGAAACCACCACGGCGGCCCCAGCCGCAGGGCAGGGTAGTGCCCGGCCAGCGGCGCCAACTCGCGCGAGTAGCTCGTCTCATCCAGCGTAAACACAATCAGCGTCAACCCAGGCTCATTGCCGTACTTCGACAGCAGCGGCCGCAGAGCCCGCACATACTCGGTCGCCGCCGGAATATCCGCGCCGCGATCCCGCCCAAACCTCCGATACACCACATCATTGTGGTTCCGCACCGACCCTGGATGCAGCTGCATGGTCAGACCGTCCTCAAGACTCATGCCCGCCATCTCGGTCAACATCTGCGCCTGAAAAAGCCTGACATCCTGAGCGGAAAATGTCCCCGCATAGATCCGTCCATACAGCCGCTCCGCCTTCCCCGCCTCCAAATCCGCAGTCATCGCCGTCAAGTGTCCGTGATCGGTCGCCGTCGCTCCGTTCGCCCGAAAAAAAGCCCGTCGCGCCCGCAGGGCGTTCAGGTATCCCTTGTAGGTCGAAACGTCCTCGCCCGCAAGCTCACCCAGTCGATCGAGATTCCCCCGAAACCCGGCATACTCGGCGTCGATCACCGCATCCGGCCGAAACGTCGGCAGCACCCGGCCGCCCCACCCAGACTCCCGAATCGCCCGGTGATGCCGCAAATCGTCGAGAGGCGAATCCGTGGTCGCCAGCACCGCCAGCCCGAACTCGTCGAAGAGCGCGCGCGGCCGAAATCGCGGCGTCAACAGAGCCTCCGCGATCACGTCGTAGTACAGGTCCGCATTCGCCGCCGACAACCGATCGTCGATCCCGAAGATCTCCGAAAACGTCGTGTCCAGCCAAAGCCGCGTCGGCGTCCCGCGAAACAAAAAGTAGTTCTCCGCAAAGATTCGCCAGACCTCGCGCGGGTCCGGCACTTGGACCGGCGCTCCGGCACTCTCGCCCTGCTCCGGAATGCCAAGCCGCTCAAGCGGGATGCCCTGCGAATACAGCATCCGGTAGATGTAATGGTCCGGCTGGATCAGCAACGCCGCCGGGTTCGGAAAAGGCTCGTTCGCGGCAAACCAGGCCGGGTCCGTATGCCCATGCGGCGAAAGGATCGGCAGCCCCCGCACCGACTCATACAGACGTGCCGCTATGGCGCGAGCACGAGGCTCGGAAGAGAAAAGACGAAGTTCGTCCAGCATGGGCGTCGAGCACACTCCTGATCGTAAAAGCCCAGACTAAAGCCACACCCCAGGAAACAGAAAACCGGAAGAGGCGCCCCACACGGGACGCCTCTTCGCCACACGATCGTTCCAGCCACAGCTTTACGGAATGTAATACCGCATGCCGCCGTAGATCATGTTGTTGGTCGCCTTCGGATCGAACGGCGTCGCCGTCGGCGTGTTGTAGGTTCCGCTGCCCAGACCCGTCCACGAAACGCGACTCAGGTAGTTGTAGTTGAACTGATACTGCAGACGACCGTACCGCGGGCTGTTCACCACGCGATACGTAAATCCGATCATGCCCTCCTGGATGTAGCGCGTCGGCGATCCGCAGTTGGCCGTCGCCGGCGATCCAGCGACACCGGTCGAGCCCAACGTCGCCGAGGTCGCAACGTACGTGTTGCAACCCGTGTCGACGATGTTGTTCGGACCGTAGCCCTCCGGCAGACCATTCGCATTGTGATACACCGTCCGCTGCGCATACTCCGCGCCGTAGTAGGCATACGCATCGAGCTTCTTGGTCGGGTGGCCTTCCAGCGAGAACAGACCGTGGTAGTTCCGGATCGGCTCCAGCGTTCCATCCGGGTGAACCGTAATGTCCGCCAACTGCGACGACCCGTACCGTCCCGTGCCGTCGCCGATCATCCCCGACAACCCAACATCGAGATACTTCGTCGCCGTCCGCACACTCCCAAACGCGCCGCCGCCCAGCTTCGTGTCGTTATACGGCTTGCCCGTGTACGTCGTCACCGTGCCGACCGTCGTCGATGGCGTCAGCGGGTACACCCGATCGCGGAAGAACCGCGCCAGACCGCCAACCTCAACGTGGGTGTGCGGAAAGTCCATCGCGGCTTTGAACATCACATCCGGAGCCACGCTGTTCGCATAATTTCCAGCGACGTTGTACAAACCGCCCGCCGTCCCAGGTCCGCCAAAGAAGAAGTTCGTCGGCCCGCCCGATGCCGTAAAGCTCTGGTATTGCGAGTTTTCAAGCGAAGCCGCTAGCGTCACCGCGCTCCCAAAGAACGGATTGCCCAGCCTCTGCTGCAGCCGCAGCGCCGGTTGACGAGCCCAGCTGAAGCCGACCATGTACTGCGGATCGATCGTGTTCGGCAGCTTCTCCGTCCGGTTCTCGGTGCCCTTGCCGTCCTCCGTCACCAGCGACCACATCTGCCCGCCGACCACCGCAAACCCGCTCTTGGTCTCGCCCTTGCCCCAGATCTGCCGCTGCCGCAAGGTGTAACTGTTCGACTGGTTCGCATTCGAGGTCGCGCCAGCACTCAGAAAGTCCGTCTCAAAGTAGCCCGACAGCTTGTAATTCCCGGCATTACCCTCGATCAGAGCGCCCAGACGGCTCTGCCGGCCGGAAAAGTTGAACTCGCTGATATGACCTTCGTTCGACCCCGGAAACGGTGTCGTGTTAAACGGCGTATTGAGGCCGGAGTTGATCGAATGCTGCCGATACACCGACTCCAGGGCAAAAAATGCCACCGGCGTAATCGTCACGCCCTTGTAGTGGATCGTCGTCGGCGACTCGATCTTCTCGTTCAGGTCGCGCTTTGTATCCGAAATGCTCTGCGCCAGACCGCTGTTCGCCAACTTCAGATCGCTTACATCGCTCGAAAGCGTCTGCACACTCGAGGAGTTCTGCTGAATCAAGGTCTGCAGACTCTGCGCCTGCGAGGCCGCCGCCGCTGCCTCCGAGTTGGCCGTCTGCGCCTGCACGCTCGCCGCCGCCAACGCCGCGTCCTTGTCCACATTCTGCTGCCGCAACGCGTCAATCTGCGCCTGCTGCACCATCATCAGCTCCCGCAGCTCGCGGATCTGCCGCTCAGTCCCACTCTCAGCCGAGACGCGGGCCTTGCGCGTGGATCCCCGCTTGCCGGTCGCCCGCCTCTTCGATCCTTTCGATCCTGTGGTTGCGGAAGTCGACTTCGAAGGGACCTCCTTTGTGACCACCGTCGTCTTCGTCGTCGTCGGGTTCGGTTTCGTCACCGTTGTCGTCGTGCTCAGTTGCGCCCGGACCGAAATGGTCGACATCACCATAATCGCCGCCAAGGTCGCTTGCAGTTGCTTCGTCATGAATCCTCTCAGAATTAACTCTTCCAGCTTGCTTGCAGCACCAGGGCAGCGCGGGGGAGATAAGGTCCTCCCAAACGTTCTCTACGCTGCTCTGCTCTTTCCTCTTATCGTCACAGATGTGTGTGAACGAGAGGAGAATTCCGACCCGCGCCCGGTACTTTAGTGCGGTGCGAACCTCCTCGGGTTCCTCGCCAGAGCTCCGCCGCACGCCCGCATCGCTCATTCCCGCCAACCTTCATTTACCCTCGATTCACATGCGCCCGCACGCTCTCCTGCTCGCCCTTCCTGGTCTCCTCGCCGTCGCCGCCCTGCCCGCCTCGGCCCAAGCCCCCTCTGCCCAAGCCCCCAAGCTCATCCCCATGCCCCGCGAGTTCCACGCCGGCCCATCCACCTCTCTCTCCGCCGGCCTGCGCGTCCTCTGCGCCGCCCCATGCTCCTCCGAAGACCAGTTTGCCGCCGACGATCTTCAGTCCGCGGCCACCGAACGCGGCGTCCCCACCTCCACCTCAGCCGCCACCACCATCGAGCTCGCCCGCCTGGGCAGCCGCCCTCTCCCCCCCGGCCTCACCTTCGACGACGCCATGAAACCCGAGGGCTACATCCTCTTTCCGTCCGGCAGCGGCGGCCTCACGGTCCTCGCCAGCACCGCGGAAGGCATCTTCTACGGCGCCCAAACCGCCAAACAACTCATCCGCTCTCGCCCCGGCGCCGCCACCCCCGAGCTCAGCACCGCCACCGTCCGCGACTGGCCCGCCATGCGTTTCCGCGGGCAGGACGACGACCTCTCCCGCGGTCCGATCGTAACCCTCGAATACCAGAAAAAATTCGTCCGGACCCTCGCCAGCTACAAAATCAACCTCTACTCGCCCTACTTCGAACACACCTTCAGCTACACCGGCAACTCCCTCCCAGCCCCGCCGGACGGCGCCATGACCCCCGCCGACGCCCGCGCCCTCGTCAGCTTCGCCCGCCAATACCACGTCACCGTCGTCCCCGAGCAGGAAAGCTTCGGCCACCTCCACCACAACCTCACATGGGAGCTCTACCAGCCACTCGCCGAGACCCCTCACGGCGACGTCCTCGCCCCCGTCCAACCCGGCTCCCTCACCCTCATCGAACATTGGTTCACCGAGCTCGCCCAGCTCTTCCCCGGCCCCTTCCTCCACATCGGCGCCGACGAAACCGTCGACCTCGGCCTCGGCCAGACCAAGCCCGAGGTCGACACGCGCGGCCTCGGCTCCGTCTACCTCGACTTCCTCCAGAAAATCACCACCGCCCTCCATCCGCTCGGCCGCAAGCTCCTCTTCTGGGGCGACATCGCCATGGACGTCCCCGACCTCGTCAAGGCCATGCCCGAAAGCTTCAAGCGCGAAACCGTCGCCGTCGCCTGGGAGTACAACCCGCAGCCCAAAGGCTACGACCGCTGGCTCCTCCCCTTCACCCGCGGCGGCTTCGAAACCTGGGTCGCCCCCGGCGTCAACAACTGGTCGCGCGTCTACCCCAACTTCAACATGGGCCTGCTCAACATCCAGGGCTTCGTCCGCGATGGCCAGCGCCTCGGCTCCACCGGCATGCTCAACACGGTCTGGAACGACGACGGCGAAGGCCTCATCGACCAGGACTGGTACGGCGTCCTCTTCGGAGCAGCCGCCGGTTGGCAAAAGGGCGAGAGCTCCATCCCACAGTTCGAGGCCGCCTACGGAGAAGTCTTCCACGGAGATGCCACCGGCAAGCTCAGCCAGGCCCAGATCGAGCTCATGGCCGCCCACAACCTCCTCCACGACCAAGCCAAAACCGGCGACGGCTCCGACGGCCTCTTCTGGATCGACCCCTGGTCCAAGGACGGTCTCGCCGTGGCGACCAAGATCCGCCCCTTCAACCACGATCTCCGCCTCCACGCCGAACGCGCCCTCACCCTCATCGCCGAAGCCCGCTCCGCCGCCCCCAGCACATCTCCGCCCACCACCTCCGCCAAGCCGACCTACGACCCCGCCAACGCCTACCCATCCACCCCCACCAGCCTCCGCGAACGCGACGCCATCGACGCCATGGAACTCGGCGCCCGCCGCCTCGACTTCATCGGCCTCAAATTCCAGCTCGCCGACGAGATCAGCCAGGTCTACGATCGCGCCTACGCCGGTCAGCGCGCCACCGACCACAAATCCCGCACCGAGGTGAGCCGCGAACTCTCCGAGATCAACGGCATCAACGGCAAACTCGTCGACATCAAAGACACCTACTCCCTCCTCCGCGACCTCTACGCGCAAGCCTGGCTGCGCTCCAACCGCCCCTACGGCCTCCGCCCCGTCCTCGAGCACTACGACTACACCATCGGCATCTGGCTAGCACGCTCCGAAAAACTCCGCTCCGCCCATCGCCAGTTCTCGTCCGACGCCCACACCCTCCCAACCGCCGCCGATCTCGGCATCCCACCACCGCCCGCCGGCCCACGCTAGCCTCTATCGACCTATTCACTTCCGCTAGCTGCTTTGCCCTAGCCGTTGCCAGTTTCACCGCCGTCATCCTGAGCGAAGCGAAGGACCCCTGTAGTTGCTGTTGCTGTTGCTGTTGCCTTTGCCTTTTGCCCTTGCCCTTCTAGTTGTCATTCCCGAAGGGAATCTGCTTCTGCCCTTGCC
>CAXTYQ010000067.1:0-19063 GCA_964248505.1 uncultured Acidobacteriaceae bacterium | reverse complement strand
AATATCCCGGCCCCCCCCGAAATCCACCCTCTTCCCCTACACAAGGCTCTGCAGTTCACGCCGAAACCCGCCCTTCCAGCACCCCCGGCACCAAACGCCCCCCCGCAAACAAATGCACCATCGCCGCCGGCAAATCCCCCGCCGCGTCCCGCTCCGCCACGATCTCCTCCGGATACCGCACCAGCCGCCGAGCCAACCGGTACGTCAGCCCCGAAACCCGATACACCACCACAAACGGGTTGCCCACCACCGCCGCCTCCACCGTCGCCGTCCCACTCGCCACCACACTCGCCCGCGCATGCTCAAGTGCCGCCCGAGCATCCCGCACCAACGTCACCCGCGGCACCGGCCCCGGCAACCCTCGCAACAGACTCCCCACCCAATCCCGCAACCGCTCTAACCCCTCATCCGAGATCGTCGGCGCCACCGGCAGGAGGTACTCATACCCCCCGCCCAGCAAACGCGCCGCACCCACCATCGCCGGCAAATTCGCCCGGATCTCCCCCATCCGGCTCCCCGGCAGAAGCGCCACCCAAGGCATCGTCCCATCCAGCGCAAACCGCGCCGCAAACTCCGACCTGCTCACCTCCGGCCCCACCCGCTCCAGCAACGGATGCCCCACAAACTCCGCCTCCACCCCCCGCGACCGGTAAAACGCTTCCTCAAACGGAAAGATCACCAGCATCTTCGCCACCCGCTCCTGCACCCACTTCAGCCGACGCCGCTTCCACGCCCAAAGCTGCGGACTCACCATCCACACCACCGGCACACCCATCCGCTTGCACACCTTTGCCAGCCGAAAATTCACATCCGGAAAATCAATCAGCACCGCCACCCCCGGCCGCTCACGCCGGATCGCCCCCACCAGCCTCCGGTAACTCGCATAAATCCGCGGCACATGCCGCACGATCTCCGTGATCCCCATCACGGCCACATCCTCCGCCCGCACCTCGCAGCGCAGCCCCGCCGCCTCCATCCGCCGCCCACCCAGACCAAAGCACTCCACCTCCGGCCGCGCCAGCCGCAAAGCCCCGATCAACTCCGCCCCATACCCATCTCCCGAAGCCTCCCCCGCCGACAAAAACACGCGCGCATTGGACCCGTTTGCGATACAGGAAGTTTAGCTTGCTTCGCGCACCCGCAATCGGGCACCCTCTTCTCGAGCCCAGACTTTCCCAACAGCATGCCCAAGCGTCCAACCAAATCGGCCAAGGCACCAATGCAGCATCCGGAAACCGGAGCCGGAGCCAGGACCTTCCGCGCAACCCTCGAACCGGATCACACCAGCCTTAAATGGACCGTCGCCCGCATCCCCTTCGACGCCTCAGCCGCCTGGCCTCACATGCTCCGTCGGCGCGTCGCTGGAACCATCAATGGTGTGCCTTTTCGCACCTCGCTCTTTCCCGCCGGCAACACCGGCGTCCAGATCCTTCTCATCAACAAGCGCATGCAGGCCGCCGCCCACGCCCACCTCGGCGATGGAGCCGACTTCAACCTGTGGCCCGACCTCGCGGATCGGCCAGCCGAACTCCCGCCCGAGTTGCTGTCAGCATTCGACGGCGACAAGTCCCTCCACCTCTGGACCCTCCAACTCTCCGACTCAAACCGCCGCGAAATCGGCAAGTGGATCTATGGGGTCAAATCCCCGGAAAGCCGCGCCAAACGTGCCCTCCAGATGGCCGAGAGACTTCTTCTAGCCATGGAGGCGGAACGCGAAACGCCGCCCATCCTCCAAATGCTCTTCCGCAAGAATCCAAGGGCCCGCGACGCCTGGCTCGCCCTCACACCACATCAGCGCCGAGGCCACCTCCTCGGCATCTTCTACTCTCAAAATCCCGAAACGCGCACCCGACGCGCCGAAAAAGCCATCGCCGAAGCCCTTCGCGCCGCCAGCGAGACATCCACATCCGAGACCTAAACTCTCAATCCGCCGGAACCCCGATCGCCGGAGCCGCCACACTCGCCATCTCCTGATCCCGATACTGCAACCGGTACAGCTTCCAGTAAAGCCCACGCCGCGCCAGCAACTCCTGGTGCGTCCCCTGCTCGCGCAGCTGCCCCCTATGCATCACCAGGATCGTATCCGCTCTCTGGATCGTCGACAGCCGGTGCGCGATCAACACACTCGTCCGCCCCGAAATCATCCGCTCCAGCGCCACCCGCACCCGCAGCTCCGTCTCCGTATCCACCGAACTCGTCGCCTCGTCCAGGATCAAAATCCCCGGATCATGCGCCAGCGCCCGGGCAAAGCTGATCAGCTGCTTCTGCCCCGTCGAAAACGTCGCCCCACGCTCCGTCACCGGCTCCCCGAACCCCATCGACAGCGACCGGATAAACTCCCCGACGTTCACCTCGTCCGCCGCCCGCTCCAGCCGATCGTCCGTAATCCACTTCGACCCCAGCCGGATATTGTCCGCCACCGTCCCCGTAAACAGGAACGGATCCTGCAACACCACACCAAACCGCCGCCGCAAGAGGTTCAAGTCCTGCTCCCGCACATCCACGCCATCCACCAGCACAGCCCCACGCTGCACATCGTAAAACCGCATCATCAACGCCGTAATCGTCGTCTTGCCCGCGCCCGTATGTCCCACGATCGCCGCCGTCTCATCGCGCTCAATCGCAAAGCTCACGTCCCGCAAAATCCATTCCACGTCCGGCCCCGACGTGTCCGCCGCGTAGCTGAACCACACATTGCGAAACTCGATCCGCCCAAACTCCCGCCCCGACACCGCGCCCCGCACCGGCAGGGCCGGCGAAGCAATCTCCGGAGCGGTATCCAGCAGCTTGAACACCCGCTCGCTCGCCGCCATCGCCGCCTGCAGGATGTTGTACTTCTCGCTCACATCCATAATCGGCCGGAAAAACCTCTGCGCATACTGCATAAACGCGATCAGGACGCCCAGCGTCACCGCGCCTCGCAGCACATGCGCCCCACCCCTCCAGATCACCAACGCAATCGCCACCGAACTCAACAACTCCACCGCCGGGTAATACAACGCATACGCCAAAATCGCGTCCTTGAACGCATCCATATGCTGCCGGTTGATCAGGGCAAAATCGTCGTACGCCCACCCCTCCCGGTTGAACATCTGCACCACCGCCATGCCGCTCACATGCTCCTGCATGTAGCTGTTAATCCGCGCAATCGCCGACCGAATCCGCCGGTAACTCTCCCGCACATGCCGCCGAAACACCCCCGTGATGTACATGATCGCCGGCAAGACAAGCAGCGTCAGCAAGGCCAGCCGCCAGCTCATCCCCACCATGATGATCACAATAAACAGGAGCGCAAACACATCCTCAAAGATCGCCAGGACGCCCGACGTAAACATCTCGTTCAGGGCGTCCACATCGCTCGTCACCCGCGTCACCAGCTTGCCCACAGGGTTGTGGTCGAAAAACGCCACATGCATCGTCTGGATGTGCCGAAAGATCTCCCGCCTGAGATCAAACATGATCTTCTGCCCCGTCCACTGCATCAGGTACGTCTGCAAGAACTCAAGCGCATACGTCAGCAACAACGACCCAAGATACAGCCCCGCGATCTCCGAGATTCCCGTCGCCGGAACCCGGCTCAAGTGCCGCGCCAGCCAACCCAGCTTCTCTCGCGGAGTCCCCGTCATGTACGCGTCCACCGCCACCTTTACCAGGTACGGCCCCGCTACATCCGCCCCCGCCTTAAACACGATCGCCGCCGCCGACAACGCCGTCTGCAGCTTGTACGGCCGCAGATACCGCAACAACCGCCGCATCAACCGGCCATCGTAGACCTTGCCTACAACGTCGTCGTCCTGCGCAGCCTTGTCGCCGGCCTGCTTGTCCCCAGCCTTCGTGTCCCGACCCTTCTTGTCCCCGTCAGCCATCCCACTCCAAAACACGCCTCTGCTAAATGCCCTCTCCTAGATGCTCGCACACCCCCAAAGTCTCAGCTCAGACCCGAGGCTCTGCAAATCCCGCATCTCCCAACCAACCAGGCACCGTCCATGTATGTTTGTGGTCATAGAACAATCGCCTGAGCCCATCCCAACTCAATCTCGATGAACACACAAACAGCCCCACTCCCCACCTCGGCCCCGCCACTCGCCCATCTGTCCCAGGCACACCGCCTCGCCTCCCTCGACGTCTTCCGCGGCCTCATCATCGCCGGCATGATCCTCGTCACCAACCCCGGCACCTACACCGCCGTCTACCCTCCGCTCCTGCACGCCCAGTGGTTCGGCGCCACCCCCGCCGACATCATCTTCCCCGCCTTCCTCGTCATCATCGGCGTCAGCCTCACCCTCTCCTTCCGCGCCCGCCTCCGTCGCGGCGCCACCCGCACCCGCCTCCTCCTTCACGCCCTCCGCCGCAGCGTGCTCCTCTTCCTCCTCGGCCTCCTCGTCAACGCCTTCCCCTTCTTCCACCTCCAAACCCTCCGCATCCCCGGCGTCCTCCAACGCATCGCCCTCTGCTACCTCGGCGCCTCGGTCCTCTACCTCGCCCTCAGCCCGTCCGCCGAAAAGCCGTCCCAAAGCCACCGCCGCGCGCAGGTCCTCTTCGCCACCATCCTCGCCCTCCTGGCCTTCTACTGGGCGATGCTCCGGCTCTACCCCGTCCCCGGCTTCGGCCCCGGCCACCTCGACTCCCTCGCGAACGTCAGCGCCTACTTCGACCGCCAGATCTTCGGCATCCCGCACCTCTGGCCCTGGGGCCTCACCCCCGGCCACGGCGTTACCTTCGACCCCGAAGGCCTCCTCTCCACCCTCCCCGCCCTCGCCACCCTCCTCTCTGGAGTCCTCGCCGGCGATTGGCTCCGCACCACCCGCGCCCCCGCCCAGAAAGCCCTCGTCCTCGCCATCACCGGCGCCACCCTCACCCTCGCCGCCCTGGCCCTCACCCCCTCCATGCCGCTCATCAAAAAAATCTGGACCCCCACCTTCGCCGTCTTCAGCGCCGGCATCGCCCTCCTCCTCTTCTCCTTCTTCTTCTTCCTCCTCGACGTCAGAAAATCCCACCCCCAAACCAGCCTCTGGACCACACCCCTCCAGATCCTCGGCGCCAACGCCATCTTCGCCTTCGTCCTCTCCGGCTCCCTCACCACCCTCTCCGACACCATCCACCTCCCCACACGCTCCGGCCACCTCACACTCCATCAGGCCGGTTACCACTACATCTTCGCCACGTGGCTCCAGCCCATCCACGCCTCGCTCGCCTACGCCCTCAGCGCCGTCCTCCTCAACATCGCCCTCCTCACACCCCTCTTCCGCAGACGGATCTTCCTCCGCATCTGACCCCCGTAATCGACCGCTTCGAGACCCTGGCAGCCGTGAAACAATCAAGCCGCGGTCTCATCATCGCCGGCACGATCTTCCTACCTCGCCCTCAACCCGTCCGCGGAGATAGTCAGGACTCCTAACCTCCTTCATGCTATGCGTACGGCTTCAGGACACACGACTCCGCTGGGAAGTGCGACCGAAATCAGGGTCGCTATTCAGGCGCTCTCGCGGCAGGTGCATACTCCGTCTCGCCAGAATGGAGTGGCAAAGGAACCTCAATCATCCAGGGAGTCGCTCATGAGTTCACAGGCTTCGTCAACGGCTCCCAATTCATCTTCTCCAACAATCTACGGACCGAAGTGAAGCTCTAATGCAAACTCTTCCCCGCCCCCTCACGCAGCAAGAGCAGTCATGGGTCAAGGAAATACTTGACGTAAATCCTGAGTGGACCGACGTGAGCGTTAGCTCGATAAAGGCTACTGAACACGTATCAGGTCATGATGGCTGGAAACACAGTCAACGCGCAATTAGCACCGCGCGCCCAACTCATGCAAAAGATTATCGAATACTGGCCTTCCAAGTGAGAGCAGGGATTATGATTCAATTCCGAATGCTTCGAGAGTTCTGGAAAGACCAGGGAGTGACAGCTTCCGAAGGGGCATCGAAGCATGATCTGGCCGCTTTTGAAGCCTTACACGGGGTTAAGCTGCCTGATGATCTTCGGAGCTACTTTCGCACTGTAAACGGGTTCTCTGAGCTTTCGAGGCATGAGAATGATTCCAAGGGATTTCGCTTCTTACCATTATCTTCCATCAAGACAGTCGCGGATGAATTGAAATGTCTGCCGCCAGGTATTCCCGAGCCTCAGAGTTCAGATAGGTTTTTTGTGTTCGCTGAATATCTTCAATGGAGTTGGGGGTATGCAATTCGATTAGATCAGGACTCCACTCGAAAAACCGAGGTCATCCACGTCGGAGGCTTAGCAAGTCCAGTCCTGTCAACTACGTTTAGCGATTTCATAAGGCTCTATTTAGAAAACGACAGTCGGCTCTATCCCAGTAGCTGACTAAGAGGAGTGTCAGTAAGGCCGTCTCTTCGGAGTCGGCCTTGCTGCGTCTGGGCCTCCATCTGAGAGCCGTGCCGCTTCGATCAAAGAGCACGCTGCTTCGCATCGGCTTGATAGGGTGACAAGTCATGTATGAAAGCGCATGTTGTCAAGAGGTCGGCTGTTTTGTAGTTCTGTCTTCTCTTAGTCGCAATTCTGCGAGGCCGTGGCCCGCACGGCTGCTTTGGTGAATCGAGGTCTTGCATCTCCTTTCCGGTCGTTTCAGCTTCGTCCTTTGGTTAGCTCGTAATGTGGCTTCGTCATGAATCATGGATTCGCCGTGGCATCCGGCATGAGCCTTTGCTGATCGGCTGCCGCATTCACCCCGAGACCTGTGTGCCGGTCAGACGTGTCTCGCGTTTAGCCGAACCTGGACGAACTTGGTCAGGCTGCGTCGATCGCGACGGATCGCGGCGCTGGAGACTTGTAGGGCCGGCGTTTGCGCAGCACCCAGAAGCTGGCCTCGGCGAGGTGCCGTGCGACGGCAACAATCGCGCGTCCATGGCCCTTGGCCGGCGCGAGCCGGTGATAGAGCAGACCGACATGGCTTTCGCGATAGGCCCGGAGCCGGATCGCGCAAGTGGCGGCCTCGACAAAGCCCCACTTGAGATACTGGTTGACGTTGCGGCAGGTGCCGCCATGCCGGATGCGTCCTCCGCTGGCAATGATTCTGGGCACAAGCCCTGCATAGCTGGCGAGGTTTTCGGCGCGGGGGAAGCGACCGACATCGCCGATCTCCAGCCATACCGGCGGCGCGAGGATCTCGCCGATACCGGGCACTGTGCGCAGCAGTTTCACCTCCGGCGATGGCTTGAGCGCGGCGGCGATGCGCTCCTCAATCTCCTCAATCTGAGCTTCGAGTTGATCGAGCGAAGTTCGCTGGACGCGAATCATGGCCGCAGTGTCGCGGGGCAACCTGTCCAGTGTGGTGTCGATGTAGACCCGGCCCTTGACGCCGAACAGATCGCTGATGCCGGTGGCCTGCAGTCCGTAGCGGTCGATCGCTGCGTGAATGCGGTGTTTGAGCGAAGACCGGAGATCACGCAGGGCCATGCGGGTGCGCAGCAGCTCTCGGCGGTCGCGCAACTCGCCTGGCGGAATCCAGCTCTCGGGCAGGGTTCCGTTGTGCAGCAGGATGGCGAGACCTTTGGCGTCGAGCGCGTCAGTCTTGTTGGTCTTGCCCATACGCTTCTTGGCCTCGGTGGGATTGGCAAGATGCGGATGATGACCGGCCTTCTCCATCTCGTCGACCATCCAGTACCAATGGCCCGTGGCTTCAAGAGCGATCTCGCTCGCTGGCGGCAGGGTGTGAAGAAAGTCGATGTACTCCTGGCGATGATGCTCGACTCGGACGGCGGGCGATGTCTTGCCCTTGCCGTCGATGGTCACGAAGACCGAGAACTGCTTGTGTGCGTCGCATCCGATGGTTGAAGGCATGGAATTGCTCTCCTATGAGGCGCGTGTCGCGCTTTCATAGGTTCACCCCAGAAAGAGTGCTGCACGGCAACCTGAATTCCTGTGCGGGAAGCTGACGCCGGTCAGTGCCCAGCCCACCCAATCCTCGCCGCATCCAGATCCTCTTGGTCACTATCCTTAGCCCTCTACCGCAAACGGATCTTCCTCCGCCTCTGACCCTCGTAATCGACCGCTTCGAGACCCTCGCAGCCGTGAAACAATAAAGCCGTGACGAGCAGCCCCACCCCCGACAACCTCGGCCTCTACCTCTCCATCCCGTTCTGCCAGGCGAAGTGCACCTTCTGCAACTTCAGCTCCGACACCTTCGCCCGGAGCCAGATGCCCCCGTACGTCGACCGGATCTGCCAAGAGATCGCCGACGCACCCCAGACATCCGCCCACCTGGGCGCGACCCTCCCCACCCACGTCGACACTCTCTACTTCGGCGGCGGCACCCCCAGCCTCCTCCCACCCCACCTCGTCCGGCAAATCTTCAACCAGCTCCGCCAGACCTTCCATCTCAGCCCCACCGCCGAGATCACCGTCGAGTGCGCCCCCGGCCAACTCTCCGACGACACCCTCGCCGAACTCCTCCTCCAAGGCGTCAACCGCATCTCGCTCGGCGTCCAATCCTTCGTCGACCACGAGTCCGCCGCCGTCGGCCGCCTACACACCTCCGCCACCTGCGAAGCCGAGATCGCCCGCCTCCAGCAAGCCGGCCTCCCGGAGATCAGCCTCGACCTCATCGCCGGCCTACCGCATCAAACCGAGGCCAGCTGGCGACACTCCCTCACCCGAGCCATCTCGCTCGGCGTCCCCCACATCAGCATCTACCTCCTCGAAATCGACGTCGACTCCCGCCTGGGCAGGGAAGCGCTCGCCGCCGGACCCCGCTACAGCGCCCCAGACCTCCCCACCGACGACCAGGCAGCCGACTTCTACGCCATCGCCTCCGACCTCCTCCACGTCGCCGGCCTCCCCCAGTACGAGATCTCGAACTTCGCCCGCCCCAGCCACCACTCCCGCCACAACCTCAAGTACTGGCGCCGTCACCCCTACCTCGGCTTCGGCCTCGACGCCCACTCCATGCTCCTCACTCCAACCGGTGCCGTCCGATCCGCCAACACCGACGACCTCACCCTCTATCTCTCCTCCGATCCCCATCGAACCCTGCTCCCACAACTCTCACCCAACCGCACAACACCGACCCGCACCACCGATCACATCGACCACCACGCCGCCTTCGAAGAAACCCTCTTCCTCGGCCTCCGCCTCAACAGCGGCGTCGACCTCCAGACCATCCGCCAGACCTTCGGCCCCGACCTCCTCCAAGCCGCCGAACCCTCCGTGCGCGACCTCACCCAAGCCGGCCTCCTCACCCGCACCCAGACCCACACCCCCACCCACACCACCGACAACCTCCAACTCACCCCCCGCGGCCGCCTCCTCTCAAACGAAGTCTTCAGCCGCCTCCTCCTTCCCGCCGCCGCCTGAAACCTCCCTCACACCGGAGCCCTACCTACAAAATGCCCAAGATCATCGACCTCCGCAGCGATACCGTCACCAAACCCACCCCCGCCATGCGCCAGGCCATGGCCTCAGCCGAGGTCGGCGACGACGTCTACGGCGAAGACCCCACCGTCAACAAACTCGAAGCCCGCGCCGCCGAAATCTTCAACCGCGAAGCCGCCATCTTCGTCCCCACCGGAACCATGGGCAACCAGATCGCCATCCGCCTCCACACCCAACACGGCCAGGAAGTCATCTGCGAGTCCCGCTCCCACATCCTCGACTGGGAGATGAGCATGGTCGCCGCCTTCTCCGGCTGCCAGCCCCGCACCGTCTCCGCCCCGCGCGGCATCCTCACCTGGAACCTCATCCAGCCCGCGGTCGCCCCCAAAATCTACTACCACGCCCAAACCGGCCTCATCTGCCTCGAAAACACCCACAACATGGCCGGTGGCACCGTCACCCCGCTCCCCAACCTCGAAGCCATCTGGGCCGGAGCCCAGGCCGCCAACCTCCCCGTCCACCTCGACGGAGCCCGCGTCTTCAACGCCGCCGCCGCTCTCAATCTCCCCGTCGCCGACATCTGCCAGGGCTTCAGCACCGTCAACTTCTGCCTCTCGAAAGGCCTAGGCGCCCCGGTCGGCTCCCTCCTCGTCGGCTCCCGTGACCACATCCGGGAAGCCCGCGTCTTCCGCAAAGCCCTCGGCGGCGGCATGCGCCAGGCCGGCATCCTCGCCGCCGCCGGCCTCCTCGCCCTCGAAGACGGCCCCGCACGCCTCCACGAAGACCACTCAAACGCCCGCCTCCTCGCCCAAGCCATCTCCGACGACCCCGCCGTCGAGATCGACCTCGACGCCGTCCAAACCAATATCGTCATCTTCAAACTCCGAGACAACGCCGACGCCGCCGGCTTCTGCACCGCACTCAAAGAAACCGGCGTCCTCGGGAGCGCCATCGGCCCCCACGCCGTCCGCCTCGTCACCCACGCCGACGTCTCCCGCGACGACTGCAAGCAAGCCGCCGATCTCACCCTCCAGCAACTCGCCACACTCACGCCCGTCCCCGCCTGACACCTCCCGCGAAAACGCCCTCCAGCTATCATTCCCGCAGGAATCTGCTGTTGCCTTTGCCTTTCTAGTTGTCATTCCCGCAGGGAATCTGCTGTTTGCTCTCGCCTAAATCGCCACCGCCCCAGGCGCCAACAACCCCCGCAGCTTCTCAAGCATGCTCGGCGCACCCTCGCCCTTGGTCATCCTCGAGTTCACCAAGGCATGGATCTCCGCCGGAAACTCAATATGAGCGGACAAGAGCAAAATAGGAACCTGAGGCTTCGCCGCTCGCATCCGCGCAGCCACCTCGGCCCCGTTCATCTCCGGCATCGCATAGTCCAGAATCACCGCCTCCACCTGTTCTTCCCGGTGAAGCGCCAGACCCGCCGCCCCCGTCTCTGCCGTTAGCACGCGGTATCCCGCATGCTCCAGAACCATGCGCCGCACCTCCAGCCCCAGAAGCTCATCATCCACGCACAACACCAGACTTCCCTGATCTCTCTGATCTCTCTTCACTCTCGCCACGTCCGCTCCAAGTTCCTTAACCCTACCCACCAGAAAAGACATCGACCATACAACTAAGGCATCGGCCATACAACCTCCGTTGCACCCCCATCTCCCGCACAGGGATTCATCGTCTATTCGCAGATCAGACCTGACCCCTGCGATACCCTGTCTCGGGCACCCTGCGCACGCCATAAAAAAAAGAGGTCCATGTTTTGAGCCAGACCATTTTCCTGCTGGAAGATGACGTAGATATCGCCCGCCTCGTCCAATACCACCTCGAAGGCGCCGGCTTCACCGTCCGTCACTACCTCTCGCAGGCGCGCATCCTCCCCGATGCCGAGCTCGGGCCACCATCCCTCTTTCTCCTCGACATCATGGTCCCCGGCGGAGACGGCCTCGACCTCTGCCGCCGGCTCCGTCTCAACCCCAGCCTCTCCGTCGTTCCCATCATCTTTCTCACCGCCCGCGCCGCCGAAAACGACCGCGTCCACGGCCTCGAACTCGGCGCCGACGACTACATCACCAAACCCTTCGCCACCCGCGAACTCGTCGCCCGCGTCAAAGCCGTCCTTCGCCGATTCGAACGCCCCAGCACACCCTCCATCATCAAATTCGAAACCATCGAGATCGACGCCGGCGCCATGCAGCTCCGCGTCTCCGGCAATCTCGTCACCACCACCGCCACCGAGTTCCGCCTGCTCGACTACCTCGCCCGCCACCCCGGCCGCGTCTTCTCCCGCGACCATCTCCTCGACGCCGTCTGGGGAGACGCCCGCTTCGTCACCCCCCGCTCCGTCGACGTCTACGTCCGCCGCATCCGAGAAAAAATCGAGGCCGACCCCGAAGTCCCCCGCTACCTCAAAACCATGCGCGGCGCCGGCTACCGCTTCGAAATCCCCAAAAATCCCGCTTCCAGCACACATCAGCTCCCCTCCTCCCAAGTCGACGAATAGCCTTCACACCCTGCTCTCCCAACCCGCGACACCGTGCGACGATCAAGCATCGCGGCAGGAAGAGAACCCGACCTTCCGCTACCCTCTCCTCAGAGCGCGCCCATGCACAAAGTCAATCTCGCAAACGCATTCACCACCTTTTCCGACGTCTGGAGCCCCAAAATCGCGGGCGAGATCAACGACTGCGCAGTCAAGCTCGTCAAGATCTCCGGCACCTTCGACTGGCACCATCACCAGCACGAAGACGAGCTCTTTCTGGTCGTAGACGGCCGCCTTCGCATGGGTCTCCGCGACGGTGACATCGACCTCGACCCCGGCGAGTACATCGTCATCCCCCGATCTGTCGAGCACCGCCCCGAAGCCCTCACCGAAGTCTGCCACCTCCTCCTGTTCGAGCCCAAATCCACCCTCAACACAGGAAACCTCCTCAGCGACCGAACCAGACGAGACCTCGACCTCCTACCGCCCGAAAAACCCTCAGCCTGACAGCCCCGCTCTGGAAAACTTCGTATCCCGCAGGTCATACTGAATACAGTTCGCATCCCGTCTCACGCATCGGCAAAACCGCCCCGACACGCTCGCCTCTCGCTCCGTTCCCACCCCCGGCAAATCCATGACCCGAACCCTCTTCTTTGCCTTCTTCCTCCGTCTCTCGGTCGCCATGGGCCTCATCCTTCTCGTCCGCGCTTGGCTCGTCCCGCACGGCTGGATTCTCAGCACGCTCCTCGTCCTCGCCTGGGCCTCCCTCAACGCCTACCTCCTGTCCCGTTCCGTTCGCGACAACGTCCGCCCCCTGCTCACGTCCGCCTCCACCCTCGGCGAACATCCCGCTCACCCCAAATTATCCTCGGACCGCATCGACCTGGCCGCGCAACTCCGCAGAAATACCGAACCCGGCCGCTACTCGGACTTCGACGCCCTCGCTCGCACCCTCAACCACTCCGCCCGCGAGATCGACCGCGCCCTGGCGGCCGCCAGCAGCTCCAGCCAGGAGCTCGAAGCCATGATCGACAGCATCCAGGACGCCGTCGTCGCCGTCGATCCCGCGGGTCGCATCCAGTGGACCAACCGCCGACTCCAGCAGCTCCTTCCATCCCGCGGATCGGCCCCAGGCCAACCAACCTCCAATCCCGTCCGCATCGGACACGCCCTCGTCCAGACCATTCGCGACCCGGACGTCCTCGATTGCATCCGCTCCGCACTCGACCATCGCACCTCCGTCGATCGCCGCTCTACCTCCGTCGTCCCCGGTCGAATCTTCGAAATCACCGCCTCCCCGGTCCCCGACGGAGGCGCCGTCGCCGTCCTCCACGACATCACCCGTATCGAACACGTCGAACGCACCCAGCGCGACTTCGTGGCCAACGTCTCCCACGAACTCCGCACACCTCTCACCTCGATCACCGGCTACGTCGAAACCCTTCTCGACCACGAACGCGGCCTCTCCCCCCAGGCACGCGAGTTCCTGTCCACCATCCTCAAAAACGCCACCCGCATGAACCGGCTCACCGAAGATCTCCTCGTCATGGCCCGCGTCGACTCCGCCGAGGCAAAGCTCCACCCCGTCCCCGTCTCGGCCGACACCCTCGTTCGCGACGCCGTCGAGGCCATGACAGGTCTGGTCCAGGATGCGCAGGCAACCCTTGAAGTCGGCGAAACTACCTCCCGGAAGGTGCTCGCCGACACCGACGCCGCCGTCCAGATCCTCTCAAATCTCATCGAGAACGGCGTCAAGTACGGCCGAAACCGCGCCGACGAGAGCGCCCGAGTCGTCGTCAGCGCTCAGCCATCCCCAGACCTCCCCAACGCCGTTCAGTTCAGTGTCCGCGACTTCGGCCCCGGCATCCCCTCAGAGCATCTCGAACGCATCTTCGAACGCTTCTACCGCGTCGATAAAGCTCGCTCCCGCGAATCCGGAGGCACAGGTCTCGGCCTCTCCATCGCCCGGCACATGGTCACAGCCCAGGGCGGATCCATCCGCGCCGAAAGCGATCTAAACCAGGGCAGCAACTTCCTCTTCACCCTCCCCGCAGCCGAGTAGTCCCCGCGTTCCCAAAAGACGTTACCTTTGGTCGCAAATTCATCGCCGCCCTCGCCGGTGTAACCTCCTCTTAACGCGCAGACCCCAAACTACAAGGGATAAGCACACGACCCCAGACGTGCTGCACAGACCCAGGAGATACCAAAGTGAGACTCTCAGTCCTGGCGGCGGGCCTCTTCGCCCTCGCGCCCCTCGCCAGCATCGCACAGAACATCAACGGCGCCGGAGCCACCTTCCCCTATCCCATCTACTCCCGCTGGTTCTCCGAGTACGCTAAGGCCGACCCCAACGTCCACATCAACTACCAGTCCATCGGCTCCGGCGGCGGCATCCGCCAGGTCTCCGAAGGCACCGTCGACTTCGGCGCCACCGACGGCCCCATGTCCGACGACCAGATCAAAAACGCCAAAGTCAAAACCGTCCACATCCCCACCGTGCTCGGCGCCGTCGTCCCCGTCTACAACATCCCAGGCCTGAACCGCGACCTCAACTTCTCCCCTGACGTCATCGCCGACATCTACCTCGGCAAAATCACCAAGTGGAACGACGGCCGCCTCGCACACGACAACCCCGGCGCAAACCTACCCGACAAAGCCATCCTCCCCGTCTACCGCTCCGACGGCTCCGGCACCACCTACATCTTCACCGACTTCCTCTCCAAGGTCAGCCCCGACTGGAGCTCGCGCGTCGGCCGCAACACCTCCGTCAAATGGCCCACCGGCATCGGCCAAAAAGGCAACGAAGGCGTCGCCGGCATGGTCCGCCAGTCGCCCTTCTCCTTCGGCTACGTCGAACTCATCTACGCCGCCTCCAACAACATGCCCTTTGGCGCCGTCCGCAACAGCTCCGGTAAGTTCCTCAAAGCATCCACCGGCGGCGTCACGGCCGCGGCCGCCAACGTCGCCAAAACCATGCCCGCCGACTTCCGCGTCTCCATCACCAACGCCCCCGGAGCCGACTCCTACCCCATCTCCTCCTTCACTTGGCTGCTCATCCCCACCCACGCCCCCGACCAGGCCAAGACCAAGGCCCTCGTCGGCTTCCTCAACTGGATGCTCGACCACGGCGAAGCCGAGGCCGCCGGCATGACCTACGCCCCGCTCCCCAAACCCATCCAGGACTCCGTCCGTCGCGCCATCGGCCAGATCCACTAGTCCATCGCCCGATCCGCTAGACTGGCCCGAACCGCTCCTGAGGATCTCCACCGGCCTCAGGAGCGCAGCTCCAAAAATCGTTCCCCTGCGCCATCTTCTCCCAAGCCGGTCCCCGCGGCGAGCTCTCTCACCAAGGACACACGTTTGCCCCCCAGCCGTATGACCCTCAATCCCTCGCTCCGCTCCGCCATCCAGCCCCTGCCAGTCCCCGTCCCCGAAGCCCCCAGAAGCGGACCTCCGCTCCCACCCTCCGAAAAACTCCCCTCCGCCGTCCGCGCCTATCTCAGCTCCCGCGGCTCCGGCGCCCTCGCCGATCGCTCCTTCTCCACCCTCATGCTTCTCTGCGCATCGAGCATCTTCGCCATCGTCCTCTTTATCCTCACCATCCTCGTCCTCCGCTCCAAACTCTCGCTCGCCGCCTTCGGCTTCAAGTTCTTCACCCACACCGGATGGGATCCCGTCTCGGGCGACTTCGGCGCCTTCCCCTTCATCTTCGGCACCGTCGCCACCTCCCTCCTCGCCCTCCTCATGGCCGTCCCCCTCGCCATCGGCGTCGCCATCTTCCTCACCGAGCTCTGCCCCCGCCCCCTCCGCGCCCCCATCTCCTTTCTCACCGAGCTCCTCGCCGCCATCCCCTCCGTCGTCTATGGCCTCTGGGCCGTCTTCGTCCTCGTCCCCCTCATCCGCGACCAGATCGGCCCCTTTCTCCTCCGCTTCTTCGGCTGGACCCACCTCTTCGAGGGCGCTAACTTCGGCGTCGGCCTCCTCACCGCCTCCATCATCCTCGCCATCATGATCCTCCCCATCATCTCGTCGCTCACCCGCGACATCATGCGCGCCGTCCCCGACTCCCAACGCGAAGCCGTCCTCGCCCTCGGAGCCACTCGCTGGGAGATGATCCGCACCGGCGTCCTCCGCAACGCGCGCATCGGCATCGTCGGCGCCGTCATGCTCGGCCTCGGTCGCGCCCTCGGCGAAACCATGGCCGTCACCATGGTCATCGGCAATCACCCCGAAATCCCCCACTCCCTCTTCGCCCCCGGATACACCCTCGCCTCCGTCATCGCCAACGAGTTCTCCGAAGCCACCGGCGACCTCTACCTCTCCGCCCTCATCGAGATCGGCCTCGCCCTCTTTCTCGTCACCGTCGTCGTCAACGCCATCGCCCGCCTCATGGTCTGGGCCGTCACCCGCGGAACCCCCGCCCGAGCCGTCTAGGCCACCAACCATGAGCACAGCCCCCCTTTCCGCCACCTCGACCTTTCCCCAAAGACCGCCCATCCGCGGCTCCCGCGGCAACTCCTCCCGCCGCTCCTTTATCGACCGCTTCGTCACCTCACTCGCCGTCCTCGCCACCCTCCTCGTCCTCGCTCCCCTCGCCGCCATCCTCTTCTACCTCGTCTATAAAGGCGCCTCCTCCCTCAACCTCGCCTTCTTCACCAACATCCCCGCTCCGGTCGGCGAAGGTGGCGGCGGCATGGCCAACTCCATCGTCGGCTCCGGCATAATCCTCTTCCTTGCCTCGCTCATGGGCGTCCCCATCGGCATCGCCGCCGGCGTCTACCTCGCTGAATTCGGCCGCGGAACACGCCTCGCCGACGCCGTCCGCTTCACCGCCGACGTCCTCAACGGCGTCCCCTCCATCGTCATGGGCATCTCCGTCTACGCCCTCGTCGTCGTCCGCGAACACCACTTCTCCGCCTTCGCCGGCGGCATCGCCCTCGCCATCATGATGGTCCCAACCATCACCCGCACCACCGAGGAAATGCTCCTGCTCGTCCCCATGAGCGTCCGCGAAGCCGCCCTCGGCCTCGGCGTCCCGCGCTGGCGAACCGCCCTCTCCATCTCCCTGCGCTCCGCCTCCCCCGGCATCATCACCGGTTGCATGCTCGCCTTCGCCCGCGTCGCCGGAGAAACCGCACCCCTGCTCTTCACCGCCTTCGGCAACGCCTTCTGGTCCTGGCACCGCAACGAGCCCCTCCACACCCTACCCAGGGAGGTCCTCGACCAGCCCATCGCCGCCCTCCCCCTCCAGATCTTCACCTACGCCGTCTCCCCTTACGACGAGTGGCACCGCCTCGCCTGGGCCGGATCGCTCGTCCTCATCGTCCTCATCATGGTCTCCGTCACCCTCGTCCGCATCTTCGCCTCGCGCGGCTCACTCAAAGGAAGAAGCTAGCTCATGGGCGTCGGCATCGCCGTAGAAAATCTCAACGCCTGGTACGGCACAAACCACACCTTGCAGGACATCAACCTGCAAATTCCCGCCAACCACGCCACCGCCCTCATCGGCCCCTCCGGCTGCGGCAAGTCCACCTTTGTCCGCTGCCTCAACCGCATGCACGAGACGATCCCCGGCGCCCGCGCCACCGGCACCGTCCGCATGGGCGACGTCGACATCTACAAGGAGGCCTCCCCCGTCGAGATCCGCCGCCGCGTCGGCATGGTCTTTCAGCGCCCCAACCCCTTCCCCACCATGTCCATCTACGACAACGTTGTCTCCGGCCTCAAACTCAACGGCTTCCGCAACCGCCAGATCCTCGACGAAACCGTCGAGCGCTCACTCAAATCCGCCGCCCTCTGGGACGAAGTCAAGGACGACCTCCGCAAGAAATCCGGAGCCTCCCTCTCCGGCGGCCAGCAGCAGCGCATGTGCATCGCCCGCGCCATCGCCGTCGACCCCGAAGTCCTCCTCATGGACGAGCCCGCCAGCGCCCTCGACCCCGTCTCCACCTCCAAAATCGAAGACCTCATCTTCCAACTCAAATCCCAATACACCATCGTCATCGTCACCCACAACATGCAGCAAGCCGCCCGCGTCGCCGAAAACACCGGCTTCTTCCTCAACGGCAAGATGATCGAATTCGACTCCACCCATAAAATCTTCACCAACCCCACCGACAAGCGCACCGAAGACTACATCACCGGACGCTTCGGCTGAAGTTTCACTCACCACTCACCACTCACCACTCATTACTCATCACTCATCACTCATCACTCACCACTCATCACTCACCACTCATCACTCATCACTCATCACTCACCACTCACCACTCATCACTCATCACTCACTACTCACTACTCATCACTCATTACTCATCACTCACTACTCATCACTCATTACTCATTACTCATCACTCACTAATCATTGCTCTCTCTTCACCGTCAGCACCCCTCACCCCGAAAGAGGCTCCCCATGGCCATCCGCATCAAGTTCCACCAAAGCCTCGACGACCTCAAAGAGCGCCTCCTCGTCATGGCAGGCATGGCCGAGCAAGCCATCCAGCGCTCCATCGAGGCCTACACCACACGCGACCTCAACCTCTGCGAACTCGTCTTCCGCTCCGAGCCCGCCATCAACCGCCTCGAACGCGAGATCGATCAGCTCGCCCTCGACCTCCTTGCCATGGAACAGCCCATGGCCATCGACCTCCGCTTTATCCTCTCCGTCATCCGCATCAACGCCGACCTCGAACGCGTCGGCGACCAGGCCGTCAACATCGCCGTCCGCGTCAAGGAGATGGGCGCCTTTGAAAACGTCGACCTCCCCGTCGACATCCCCCGCCTCGCCTCCCTCTCCGCCGCCATGGTCCGCAAAGCCCTCCAGGCCTTCATCGAAGCCGACGCCGAACTCGCCCAGTCCGTCCTCGAACTCGACGACCAGGTCGACAGCATGAACGACAACGCCTTCTACGCCCTCTCCACCCTCATCAAAGATCGCCCCGACCTCACACCGCAATCCCTCAACGCCCTCATCATCTCCCGCAACCTCGAGCGCGTCGGCGACCACGCCACCAACATCGCCGAAGACGTCATCTTCTGGGTCCGAGGAGCCGACGTCCGCCACAACAGCAGCCAAAACGCCCAACCCACCCTGTAACCACACCTAAAAGACGAATCGTCAAAGCCGTTGCCCTTGCCCTTCAAGTTGTTGCCGTGCCTTTCTGGTTGTCATTCCCGCAGGGAATCTGCTTCTGCTCTCGGGGTATGGCAACGATTCGGTACAAATGGGCCATTTGGTATTTAGGCAGC
>CAXTYQ010000066.1:15562-19114 GCA_964248505.1 uncultured Acidobacteriaceae bacterium | reverse complement strand
GAGAGACCTGCAGTTTTGCAACCGCCGAAACTATACCTGTGTGAAAACAGCTCTAGGTGGAGCAGAGCGTTCTACGCTGACATGGAGTGCATCGAGGATCCACTACCGCCACCCGGACCCAGATCGTTCATCTTGGCGGACGCGCGGCGCATCACCTCAAGCTCGGCCGGAGCAAGCACCTCCGGAGAGACGCCGCCGACCGCCACAAACCCAGGAGCGTCGCCCAGTGCCTGCGAGATCTGGTTCCAGCGCAAGAAAGGCGACGTCGTCGGCAGCACAATGATGCGTCGTCGTGGCTCAGGAAGAGTAAAGTACACGAACCAGATCAGCAGGCTCACACAGCCGGCAACCCCGTCCACCGCGTTCAGAATGGAGTACACGTTTGCGTAGTGGCTGATCCATGCAGAATCTACGAGAGCAACGATCTGGATCAAACCTAGCCCGAAGCTGACACCAAAGATGCGGCTTCGAAACGATAGACCCATCGGCCGGATCGCGAACAAGACAAAGAGCAGGAGGCAAAGCGTCAGAATCCCAGCAGTCTGCTGCAGCTGAACAATCGCGGCCTGCAAGTATTTCAAGCCATGCGTGTGAGGTCCAAAGGCAATACACACCGAAACAGCCGCTGAGATCGCCGCCGCCCAACGAAAGACGAGAGTCCCCAAGGTCTGGAGACCCTTCAACGGTTCCATCGAAAGCCGGAATATGTTGTAAATCAGCAGCAGTGAGAGCAGTGCCTCCGCCGCATAGCTCAGCCAAAACACGTAAAAATAGGCCCGGTACGCAAAGTGCGGTTCAAGCCCGTGTCGAGACAGTCGAAGAAGGGCAAAGCAGGCAAGATCGGAAAACATCCGGAGGCTGAGAAGAGCTGTCAGAGAGGAAAACGTACGAGCAGATCCTGACCGGATCAAAGCAAGCATTGCTAGCCCGCAGAGAACCGGTTCTAGGTAGGAAAGAAAATGAATTAGCAGGCTGCTCGACATCCTATAAGCCTCTACACTCGTCGCTTCTACCAGCCTAGTTTACAGATTGACTCCTTACAAGAACTAATTTGCATAGTGCCGGGTACCGGCGTGCTCAGATACCCGGCTCAAACAATTCGCTAAAATCCGCAAGCGTTCGGATCATCGGGCGGACAGACAGGAATCGGCATGCGATTTGGCTGGTCTTTGGTCAGTTTTGCGGAAGCAGAGGTGTTGCTAAATCCGTCTGCGGCGCTGAGACCGGTAAGGCTGAGTGTGATGACGGCGATAGAAGCCAGGACAATATTTTTCATGGGACATCTCCTTGGTTCATCCAGACGGGGGCCGCCGGATCTCTGAACTAGGGACACCATAGTTGGAAGCACGCCCTAAGTCGATTACAAAGCCGTATTTACATCAATGGATCGCATTCGCATTACCAAAGTAATGCGGGGTCAAGTGACAGACCGCTCCCAACCCGCAACCCCTACGCCCCCGCCACAGTCTCTCGCGCCGGAGAAGCCGCCGGCGACACCGCCTGTTCCGGCTTGGGCGCCGGCTTCTTCGGCGCGGGCTCCGCCTTCTTCGAAGGCGCAAGAATCGCATGGAGCGTGGTGCCTTCCATCCGCGGCATAAATTCAACGATCCCTGACTCCCCGATATCCAGGATCAGGCGATTGATGATCTTGTAGCCCAGATCGCGGTGCGCCATCTGCCGGCCTTTAAAGCGCAGCGACGCCTTCACCTTGTCGCCCTCTCCCAGAAACCGCACCGCCTGGTTCTTCTTCGTCTGATAATCGTGCTCGTCGACCGTCACCGAAAACTTCACTTCCTTGATAACGATGACCTTCTGCTTCTTGCGCGCCGCGCGATCGCTCTTATCTTTCTCGTACAGGAATTTGCCATAGTCCTGAATCTTGCAGACCGGAGGAACGGCGTTCGGCGATATCTCCACAAGATCGAGCGATCGCTCGCGCGACATCTTCAGAGCCTCAAAAGGCGGCATAACGCCCAGTTGCTCGCCGTTCTCATCGATCACGCGAACTTCGCGCGCGCGGATGCGTTCATTGGTACGGATAAAGGACTTGGCGGCGCGCTTGTCGATCGGTGGAATCGGTACCTCCACAGCCCGCTTTTGCAGGCCATGCACTTCGGTTAAACAGGGTTAGTAAGGCTCACACAGCGCGAGCGGCAGAACCGAAGTATACCATTCTGGTAACCCACAGCCAGCGGCATCTTCGCCCGCGCGGAGCGCCGTCACGGCCCTCTGCACGATATAGTGTTGGATGCGGGTGCCCTCGAAAGGATTGGAATGAAACGACGGATTCTCCTGGTCGACGATGAAGTTGCGGTTCTCCTGACCATGAAGGCTGTGCTTGAGATCAGCGGCTTCGATGTCGAAACGGCAGCATCGGCGCGAGAAGGCAAAGCCAAGATTCGAGCGCGTCAGTTCCACATGATCATCACGGATATGCGCATGGAAAACGATGCCGCCGGCGCAGAGGTGATCCAGGCCGCACGAACCGCGCCCTACCACCCCGCGGTCGCTCTGCTCACCGCATTTCCGGACGACGAAGAGGATTGGAACGGCGTCGGCCCGGACAAGGTACTCGTGAAAGCAACGCACACGCGCCTTCTTCTCCAAGCCATCGAGAAGCTCTTCGCGTCCCACTCCGCCAAGCTCGCCAAATTGTCGCAACAGACGGCCGGAAAGATCGCCGCGCCCGAGCCCCCGACCGCCTCCGCCCCGCCCGAGACCACTGCCCGGAAGCGAGCGTCCAACGCCGTGAAAACTCCACCAACCGACGACAAAATCTCGCTCTACGCGGGCGGCGAAAACGGCAGCTCGGCCAGCACAGGAACCGCGAACGGCAGCTCGGCCAAATCGAAGAGATCTGCCAAGAAAGCAGCCGCGAAGCAGGCCGCGAACGGAAGTTCTCGCACCCCTCGATCCCCCAAGGCGGACCCGCCCCCGGCTTAGTCTTCCGAGTGCGCCCGAATGTAGTTCCGGAGCGCACCGTTGATGTCGAGCGCCTTCTGCACCCCACCGTCCAGCATCTGCAGCCAATCGCTCCCCGGCGGCTGCAACTCGGTCGTGCTCAGAAGATAGCTCGTCTGCACAACGATCTCCAAAGCATTGCTCAGATCATGGGCAAGCCTGCGTATCTCCTTCGCCATCTCGTCAGGGATCCTGGACCCCTTGCCCTGCTCCGCCATCGTCTCAGCCTTTCGCAACACTCCCGCGCGCCAACGCCCGGAGCTCTGCCTCCCGCTAGTGTATGCGACGCGCTTTGGTTTGACAGGCAACCGCGCCTTTGCGAGACTTAGGGTTCAACGGTCAGCCCCAGACCTCCCGGTCTGGACACGCGACCGTCGTGCCGAAGTGGCGGAATTGGCAGACGCGCATGGTTCAGGTCCATGTACTCGCAAGGGTGTGGAGGTTCGAGTCCTCTCTTCGGCACCAAATCACATCGAGAGACTTCGCGGTCTGACTTTGTTTGGTTGTCATCCCCGAAGGGAATCTGCTTCTGCCTCTCTTTGGCTGCCATCCCGAAGGGAATCTGCTTCTGCCTGTTCTTGGTTGTCATTC